>DUUU01000162.1 GCA_012841485.1 Armatimonadota bacterium | reverse complement strand
GTCGGAAGAAGTTGCGACAGGCTCTCTGTTACCAGGATCAGGGTGACGCCGGGCGGGGGCTCTTCCAGCGTCTTCAGGATGCAGTTGGCAGACTCCTCGGTCATCGCCTCTGCGTGCTGGATGATGTAGGCCCTGCGGGCGCCTCCGAAGGCGGTCAGCGAGACCTCATGGCGCAGGTCGCGCATCTGATCGATCCGGATGCGCTCGCCCTCGGGTGCAATGACGCGCAGATCGGGATGGTTGCCAGCCGCGCTGAGAAGGCACGACCGGCAATGCCCGCACGCCTCGTAGATCCCATGCTCCGGGCGCGCGTCGGGGTTCTCGCAGACGAGGGCGCGCCCAAAGGCGATGGCGGCCAGCGTCTTGCCGATCCCCTCTTCTCCCACGAACAGGTAGGCGTTGGAGACGCGTCCGTTCAGCAAGCTCCTCTGCAGCAGTGCTGTCGGGCGGCGATGGCCTACCAGTTCCTCCATGCGCATCTGTCAGAACCTCTCGAACCGCTCCACATCCACGACGAAGACGATGGCCCCGCCCACCTCCACCTTCACCGGTTGTGGCAAGAACGTGCCGATGGGGCGGGTGTCGGGCGGCAGGATGTTCACATACTGCTCGCGCGCCTTGCAGTTCTCCTGGATGAGCGAGAGCAACTCCTCTAGCCGCTCGTCCTCGACTCCCAGGAGCAGAGTGACGTTGCCTTCACGCAGGAAGCCGCCGGTGCTCGCGATCTTGGTGAAGGGGAAGCCGGCGGCCACGAGCACATCAAACATCCGATTCTTATCTCGGTCGTGGATGACCGCTGTTACGAGCTTCATGGTATCTCCGTCCTAAGCGGAATGCGGCTGAACGGGCACTCGCGCGGGACGTAAACCTCTCGTCGCCGTGATGCGCGAGGGTGCGGCCCGCGTTCCGTCTCTGCCCGTTCTCCTGCGCACTCCGCGAACCGTGGATTCAGCCGGCTCGCCCGCTGAGGGCGAACGCCGGGATGCACCGGGTCACGAACGCTCGTGAAGGAGCGCCTCGACGCAAGCCCAGATGTCGCGGGCGACCTCTGGCACGGGGCGGCTGGCATCCAGCACGCGGATCCGCTCTGGGTGTTCCTTCGCGAGAGCCAGGAAGCCGGCGCGCACGCGGCGGTGGAACTCCACGCCACGCAACTCCATGCGGCTCCAATCGCCCTGGCGTTGCAGCCCAAGGCTCACGTCCAGATCGAGCAGCAGCGTCAGGTCTGGCTCGAGGCCACCGGTCGCGAAGCGGTTCAGCAGGTGAACGCTCTCCTGCGGCAAGCCGACGCCATAGCTCTGGTAGGCGACCGTCGAGTCGGCAAAGCGGTCGCAGAGGACGACCTTGCCGGCCTCGAGCGCCGGGCGGATGACACGTTCGACGTGCTGCGCGCGCGCCGCGAGGAAGAGGAGCAACTCTGCTCGCGGCACGAGTGTCAGCTCGGGATTTTGCAGCAGCGCCCGGATGCTTTCGGCCAGGGGGTCGCCTCCTGGCTCGCGGGTCAACTGCACCTCACGACCGGCGCGGCGCAGCTCCTCGCCGAGGAGGTGCGCCTGCGTCGTCTTCCCGGCCCCCTCGGGGCCCTCGAATGTGATGAAGAGGCCGCGCGCCACTAAGTCCTCGAGATCCGCACGCGCCGGTTCGGCTCGGTACCAACGCTCTCCGAGTGAAGTTGGTACTGTTGCGCCACGAGGTGCTGGAGGCGGCGCAGAGCTGCGTTCTGCGGTGCCAGCTCCACCGGTTCATCCACAGCCATGACGCGCTCTGCCGCTTCCTCGGCCTCTCGCTGTGCGTTCTCCTCGTCGCCGCCCTCATCCCGCATCTGGAACATATCGCGCAGCGCCGAAGCTACTTGCACGTAGGTGTTGCTCTTGATCACATAGACCGGCACTTCCTCGCCCACGATCTCCTTAAGTTTGCCTGGTTCACGGCGGTAATGCGCCTTCAGCGTCAGGAGCACATCCGCCTCGTGCCAGTCCTTGGTGATCACCGCGGGCACTCTCAGATCGCGAATCGCCTTCTCCAGGCGGCTCCGGCTGACTCCGTACGGGAAGATGCGAACCGTCGTTCCCGGCCGGCGCGCCGGCCGCTCCTCCGGAGCGAGCATCTCCCGGGGGGCGCGCCCGTTGCCGCCCTCATACTCTGCGGCGGGTGCTTCCTCTGGCTCCTGCCCGATCAGGATCTCCACTTCGCCCTCCGGGTTCCGAACCCGGATCTCCGGGCGGGGCGGAATGCCGCGCAACATGCGGTCGACCACTCCGGCCACATCATGGTGGATGGCGAGCTTGTCCATCTCCATGATCTCGATCAGGACGTCGAAGGTGGGCGGGGCCTTCCGCTCCAGCACCGTCTTCTGTGTGCGCCGCCGCCGAGCCTCCTCATCCGAGAGGGTGACCGCCTGGATGCCACCCACGAGGTCGGAGAGCGTCGGGTTCATCAACAGGTTGTCGAGCGTGTTGCCGTGCGCCGTAGCCACGAGTTGGACGCCGCGCTCAGCGATGGTGCGCGCCGCGAACGCCTCCTGCTCCGTGCCAATCTCGTCGATGACCACCACCTGGGGCATGTGGTTCTCGACGGCTTCGATCATCACGGCGTGCTGCTGGTCGGGCGTGCTCACCTGCATGCGCCGCGCATGCCCGATGGCGGGGTGGGGGATATCGCCGTCCCCCGCGATCTCGTTCGAGGTATCGACGATCACGACGCGCTTCTTCAGCTCATCGGAGAGGACGCGCGCCACCTCCCGCAGCTTGGTCGTCTTGCCCACGCCCGGCCGGCCAAGAAGAAGGATGGAGTGGCCCTCTTCCACGACGTCGCGAATGATATCGATGGTGCCGTAAACCGCGCGCCCGATCCGACAGGTGAGGCCAATCACCCGTCCGGCGCGGTTGCGAATCGCGGAGATCCGGTGCAGCGTCCGCTCGATCCCCGCCCGGTTGTCCTTGCCAAAGACGCCGACGCGGCTCGTGACGTGATCGATATCCTCCTGCATCACGGTCACGCCGAGATAGACGACCTGGTCCGGAAAGCGCGCCTCGGCTTCGCGGCCCAGATCCAGCACGATCTCCAGCAGGTCCTCCAAGTGATTGTGGGCCTCCATCCGGCTCCGGATGGCCGGCGGCAGAACCTCCAGGAGTTGCTCCAGATTGTCTGTCACGGCCCGTTGCTCGGCCGCGTCCGAAACCGGAGTTGCTATGGCCATTTGTCTCCCTGCTATCGTTCGGGTCGCCCCTCGTGCTCCCAATCCGTTCTCACGCTGTTGGTGCGATTATTCCTCTTGGATCCACTCTCCAACCATCAGGCCGCCGGGCCGAATGGATCCGCGGGCCGTTGTCTCCCACGGGCAGCTCCTCAGCGAGGCCACTGCGACGCCTCGAGCATCATGAGCACGACGGCGGAGTGGTGTTCGGGGAGAAACGCCGGCCTGGTGAAAGGGGCATCGCGACGGCACTCCCACTCCCTTCCAGTTGTTCCCCCCGGCCTCGTGGCCGGGATCAACTGATACGTACTGGAAGCCTGTTCGCCAGCAGAGCGTCCTGGTCCTGCCCAAGCACGCCACCCTGGGTGCTTCCCTGCTTCTCATTATAGCACAGCGCATCCCGGGTGCCTATGCCAGGCGCAGGAGTACTGGCCAGCGGTTAGGAGTAGTCACCGGTGGAAACGCTTTGCCAGCTCCTCGCGCGAGAGGAGAATCGCCGTGGGCCGGCCATGTTGGCAGGTGAAGCGCGACGGCAAGGCGTAGAGGCCGCGGATAATTGCTTGCATCTCCTGCAGCGTCAATCGGTCGCCGGACTTCACGGCGCCACGGCAGGCGAGGAACGAGGCGATCTGCTCGCGCCTCGCTTCGATGCTGCGCGGGGCGCTGCCGCTCAGGATCTCCTCGATGGCGTCGCGCAGGAGCGATTCGCAGTCGGTATCGGCCAGGGCGGCGGGCACGGCGCGCACGAGGTAGGCATCGCGACCGAAGGGATGGAGCGAGAAGCCGGCCGCATGCAGCGCATCGAGACTATCGCGGAGGGCCGATGCCTGGCGAGTATCGAGGTTGAGGACAAAGGGGACGGCGAGGGGTAGGGGACGCATCAGGTCGCCCGCGGTGCCGGAGAGGATCTGCTCGAAAAGGGCGCGCTCGTGCGCGGTGTGCTGGTCGATGATCAGGAGGCCGTCTTCTCCTTCGGCAAGGATATAGGTATCGTGGATTTGCGCCCTTGCCTGCGGGGGCGTCCGGCCGCAGGCGTTGCCCTCGGGAAAAGGGAGCGCCGGCGCTGGCGCCTCGGAAGCGTCGTGCCCGGAATCGGGGTGATCCGGGGGCGGGGAAGCCCCTGCCGATGGGAGGGAGCCTCCGGAATGCGCGTCTAACCGGGGCGTCAGGTCGAGGCGCCCAAGCGCCTCCCGGAGGGCATGCGAGACGAAGCGGTGTACCTCTCCTTCGGAGAGAAAGCGGACTTCGCTCTTGGATGGGTGAACGTTCACATCGACGAGGGCGGGATCCATCGTGAGGAGGAGCACGGCGATAGGGTGGCGCCCGGACGGAACGAGCGTGTGGTAGGCCTGCTCCACCGCGTGCGCGATCACCCTGCTACGGATGGGCCGGGCATTCACGAAAAACCACTGCCCGGAGCGCGTGCCACGGGTCAGCGTTGGGCGAGCGATGTAGCCAGAGAGCGAGCACAGCTCTCCCGGCTGGTCGATGGGGATCAGCTGCCGTCCCGAATCGGCGCCGAGGATGGCGACGATGGCATCGAAGAGGTTGCCCTGGCCGGCGGTGGCCAGGAGCGTCTCGCCCGAGTGGGAGAGCCGGAAGCCGATACTCGGGTGCGCAACCGCATACTGCGCAACGCAATCGGCGATGTGGCCGAGCTCTGTGGCCGGGCTTTTCAGGTAGCGACGGCGCACGGGCGTATTGAAGAAGAGGTGGCGAACGGTGATGCCCGTGCCCTCGGGGGCGCCTGCCTCTTGCAGATCCGCAATGGTCCCCCCGCGCGCGGCGAGGCGCACCCCGGAAACCGCGCCCCGCGCCCGCGTGATGATCTCGAGGGCGCTGATCGCGGCGATGCTTGCCAGGGCTTCGCCTCGGAAACCGAGCGTGCGTGCTGCGGCGAGATCGCGCGCATCGCGGATCTTGCTGGTGGCGTGGCGCTGGAGGGCGAGCACCGCATCGTCACGCTCCATGCCTTCGCCATCATCCACCACGGTGATCGCGCGGCATCCCCCTTCTTCCACGGAGATGGTGATACGGCGGGCCCCGGCATCGATGCTATTCTCCAGGAGCTCCTTCACCACGGAGACGGGGCGCTCGATGACCTCGCCGGCGGCGATCTGGCCGATAGTCGCCTCATCCAGGATCGCGATGCGGCCCATGGCGATCCCCCCTCTCGGCGGGAGTATAGCAGGCAGCGCGCGACGCGTCAAGCAGGGGCTCGGCGGGTAGGCGCTGAGCCACAGTTGCCCGGGACCCCATCTTTGTGCTATAATAAGCCGCAGTGTTCTTGTTGAGTCGGGCCTTTCGCCGATGGCACGGCCCGGAACAGGACTGGAGGAGCGTTCTAGTGAAGCGTACTTACCAGCCGCATAACCGGCGGCGGCAGCGAAACCATGGATTTCGCGCGCGGATGCGCACCCCCGGCGGGCGTCGCATCCTGGCGGCGCGGCGCACGCGGGGCCGGCACAGACTGGCCGTGTGAGCGGGGCTCAACCATTGGAGCGTGGGAAAAGGACAATCGGAGCCGGCGTCGCGAGCGCGCGTGCCGGTCTTCCCATTTTCCCAGGCTTCGCATTGCGTGTTACTGAGGGGCTGCATGCTGCCGAGGCGAGAGCGGTTGACCAGATCCGGGGCGTTCCGGGCGGTGGTTGCCCGGGGACGAAGCTTCCGGGGAAGGTTGCTTGCGCTCTACTTTCTGCCTCGGAGCAGCGGCCCCACCCGTCTTGGGGTGGCCGCAGGCAAGAAGGTCGGCGGTGCGGTGCAGCGGAATCGGGCAAAGCGCCTCTTGCGCGAGGCGTTTCGAGGATTGAAGGAGAAGTTGGACGGCGCTTACTATGTGGTCCTGGTGGCCCGGCCGGCGGCGGCCCGGGCCGGTCTGGACGCGGTTCGAGGCGAGTTGGAGTCGCTGATGCGGCGCGCTCGGATCGTGGCCCGGCCCGCGGGAGAGAGTTCATGAAGGAGCAGATGAAGGCATTGGCGCTCCAGTTGATTCGGGGATACCAGGCGGTCTCGCGGCTGATGCCGCCCACCTGTCGCTATTACCCGAGCTGCTCCGAGTACACCGCCCAGGCGATTGCCAAGTACGGAGTTCTCCATGGGAGCTACCTTGGCTTGAGGCGCATCCTGCGCTGTCACCCCTTCCATCCCGGCGGTTACGACCCGGTGCAGTAAGTCGCGGGTCGCAGCCATGAGGCGCAGGACTGGGCTATCCGGGCGGCGCCATGGGGAGTGCGCTTGAGTGTTGGGCTTTCTGGACTATTGAAATTACCTTGGGCTAACAATATGAGCTTTGTGAGACAGTGGCGGATATGGGGGGTTTTGCTCCTTCTGGCGCTGGTGTTCTTCTGGCCAGGGCGCGCGTCTCAGGCAGCGGAGATCCCGGTGCCCGTGCGCACGCGTCTGGAGCAGGTAGACCAGATGCGCCGCGATGGGCTATCCGAGGAGGCGGCGAAGCTCCTCACGGACTACGGCAAAGAGGTGCGGCAGGATAAGGTCGCGCATGCCGCGGTGCAGTTTGTGCTGGCGGATATCAAGCGCCAGGATCTGAAGGACGAAAAGGGTGCCGTCGCCCTCTACAATCAGCTCGCCATGACGCAGATTGAGGGGGAGGTGGAGATCCCCGGCTTCGGCACGGTGGATATCCAGGATTCGGCGCTGCAGGTTCAGGACCAGAGGAACCAGAGCCACTGGCTCTACAAGATGATGGCCGGCATCGTCTACGCCCTGGCGCACATCCCGGTCATCGGGAAGGTGCTGCAACCCCATACGGGCGTGCTGGCGATCCTGCTGCTCAGCATCGTGATCAAGTTGGCGCTGACGCCATTGACGAAGAAGTCGTTCCGCTCGATGCGCGAGATGCAGAAGCTGCAGCCTCTCATGAAGGATCTGCAGCAGCGCTATCGCGACAAGCCGCAGGAGCTGCAGAAGCGGACGATGGAACTGTATCAGGAGCACGGTGTCAACCCGCTCTCGGGCTGCTTGCCGATGCTGCTGCAGATGCCGATCATCATCCTGCTGTGGCGGGCGATCGCGCTCTACCAGTATCCGCTATCCAAGGAGTCATTCCTGTGGATCAAGAGCCTGGCGGTGGCGGATGTTCCGCTGGCGTTCATCTACGCCGCGAGCCTCTACGCTTCGTCCAAGCTAACGATGATGCCGTCGGCGGACCCGTCGCAAGAACAGCAGCAGAAGATGATGGCCATCATGATGCCGGTCATGTTCTTCTTCCTGTTCAAGTCCTATCCGGCAGGCTTCATCCTGGGCTGGTTCTTCTTCAACGTGCTGACAACCGCGCAGCAGTGGCATCTGATGCGGTGCAGCAACGATGAGGCCACGCCGGGCACCGGCTCCGGCCCGGGATCTGGTCCGGGCTCGTCGGGCGGTGGCAACGGTGGCGGCGGAAACGGTGGCGGGTCGCGCCGGCCTGCCGGACCGAATGGTGGTGCGCCTCGCGGCAAGGCGAAGTCAACATCGTCGCGCACCATCAACAAGCGGAAGAAGCACGTAGCGGCGTACCATCGCGGCAGATAGGCAGGGCGCAAGAGGCATGAGAGCGATCGACGAGACGGACAACACGGTGGATGCAGTGACGGAGTCCACCGAAGGCGCGGCGAGCGAGCCCGCCCAGGCGACCGGTGAGGTGCCGGAAGAGGGTCAGCGTGCCCCAGCGGAGTTTGGCGCGCACGTGCGCGAGGTAACGCAACGCATCGTGGATCTGATGGGCCTCCAGCTCGAGGCACGGGTGGCGCAGGCGGACCGGCACGTGGTGGAGATCGATCTGGAGGGGCCAGACGCGCGCATCATCATCGGAAAGCACGGGCAGACGCTGGAGGCGCTGCAGCAGGTTGTCGGCCTGATCGCGAATAAGGCGGCGACGCGGCGGCATCGGGTGCTGGTGGATGCCGAGGGATACCAGCAGCGCCGTCGCGCGCGCCGCGAGCAGGAGTTGCTCGAAATGGTTCGCCTCGATGCGCAGCGCGCCAAGGAGACCGGGCAGGAGGCCGTGATTCAGTATGCGGTTGGCCCCTACGAGCGCCGCATCGTCCATATGGCCTTTGCCGACGACCCCGACTTTATCACCTATAGCGAGGGCGAGGAGCCTTACCGCTACGTGGTGATCTCGCCTCGGGACTGAGCACCGGTTCGGGCCCATGTTTGGCCAAGACACGATCGCGGCAATCGCCACCGCGCCCGGGGAAGCCGCCATCGGCGTGATCCGGATCAGCGGGCCCACCGCGATCGCGGTCGCTGCGGCGCTCTTCCATCCGGCGAGCGGCGCTGACATCGCTGACCTCGAATCGCATCGCCTCTATCTGGGTGAGATCCGCGTGCCCGAGACGGGCGAACCGGTCGATCAGGTGATTCTCTCCCTCTTCCGCGCGCCTCGCTCCTACACGGGCGAGGATGTCGTGGAGGTCTCCGGGCACGGCGGCCCGGTGCCATTGCGACGCATCCTCGCCCTGGTGCTGGCCCAGGGAGCCCGCCTTGCCCACCCGGGTGAGTTTACCAGCCGCGCCTTCCTCAATGGCAAGCTCGACCTGGCGCAGGCGGAGGCGGTGATGGATGTGGTCGCCGCACGTACCGACCGCTCGCTGGGAGTGGCGATCCGTCAGCTTGAGGGCAGGCTATCGCAGGCCGTTCGCAGCGCGCGCGATGCCCTCCTCCCCCTCGTCGCGCACATTGAAGCCACGATCGATTTCCCGGAGGATGTTCCCGA
Source organism: Armatimonadota bacterium (assembly GCA_012841485.1). Next base: position 15,749 of record DUUU01000162.1, on the reverse strand, counting down.
GATGCCGCGTGCCGACCTCCGGTCGCGGATTGAGGCCGCCCAGGAGACGATCTCGCGCCTGCTGGCGAGCGCGCATGCCGGGCGCATCTACCGCGAAGGCGCGCGTGTGGTCATCGCGGGCCGGCCGAATGTCGGGAAGTCCAGCCTTCTCAACGCGCTTCTCCGCGAGGAGCGCGCCATCGTCACCGAGATTCCGGGCACGACGCGCGACGTGATTGAGGAGAGCGCCAATATCCGGGGCATCCCTATCCGCGCCATAGACACGGCGGGTATTCGCGAGCCCGGAGACCCCATCGAGGCAATTGGGGTGCAGCGAACCCTGGAACAGGTGCGCGCGGCCGATCTGATCCTGGTGGTCCTGGATGCGTCCCAGACGCTCCACGACGCGGACCAGGAGGTGTTCCGTCTCGTGCGCGGTGAGCCCTGCGTGATCGTCGCTAACAAGTGTGATCTGCCGGTGCGACTGGATCTGGCCGGCGTCCGCTCCGCGTTGCCCACCGCTCCCATCGTGCAGGTGTCAGCAATGCAGGGCACCGGCCTCGCGCAGCTCGACGAGCAGATCGCGGAGACGCTGCTGGGATCCGGGGTTGCGCTGGAGGACCAGGCGCTGGTGACGAGCGCGCGCCATCAGGCGGCTCTGGAGCGAGCGCGGATGGCGCTCCGACGCGCCTGCGAAACGCTCGACCAGGAGATGCCCCTTGAACTGGCGACGACGGATCTTCGCGACGCCCTCGATGCCCTGGGGGAGATCACCGGGGACACCGTCTCCGACGCGATCCTCGCGGAGATCTTTGGTCGCTTCTGCATTGGCAAGTAGGGCCGGCCGCGCGCAGGAGCCTCTGCGGAGCGGCGTCGGGCCCGCGGGAGAGCGTGGAAGCCCCGCCTGCGCAGTCACAGGCGGGGCTTCGCTGTTACCTCGTACCATACCCAGTCGGCACGGCGCTCGCTGAGGCCGATGCGGCCGGTCCCCGCGCCGATTGGAAGCACACACCTCCTGTGGTGCCCCCCTCCTCGACGCCTATGCTACCGGACGGTGATGGTGTCCATGTGCATGTAGTCATCTGCCTCCGGGGTCGCCACGGTGAAGGAGGCCAGGCGGTAAGTGCCTGGGCTGAGACGGATCGTCAGCGTGGTCGACTCGCCCGGGTTGAGGAGGCGGGTGCGCTGCTCAACGCCAGGGCCCTGGATGAAGAAGCCCCGCGCAACAGAGGAGTCGTTCGTGATACTCAATTCCGCGTCGCCCGCGGAGAGTTCCGGGGTGCTGCGTGCCAGGAAGCGATCGCGCAGGCTGATCAGTAGCCGCGGGGCCGCTGGCGGCGCTGCTCCCGGCGTGGCCGGCTCGCGATAGCCCGCAACGGCTCCCTCGGTGAAGTAGCCGCGAGCGGTCTGGATCTCCTGGGGCAGGAGCGCCACCGGAGTGCCCAGGTTGCGGATATCGACCGTGGCCGAGGGCCAGAAGAGGTAGAGCATGTCCTGATTGCGGCCCGGGATCTGCCCCTGGACGATCAGGTGAAGCTGAAGATCGCCCGCGCGGACGTTGGCCGTGTCGAGGAGCCGGCCCGTATCCGGCGTGCGGATCCCCTGAGTCACCATCATCTGCCCTTGCAGGTTCGACGCGATCATCTGGCCGTTACGGAAGACCTGGACCGGGCCAAAGAGCGCGGCGTAGGCGAGGGTTCGCGGGAAACGGTCGGTTCCGATGCCTGTCTCGCCATGGATGACACGGAACACGCCGGCACCATCGAGCGGTCCGGTCGTGTCGATTCCGGTGAAGCGGATCTCATAGAGCGAGTTGTCTGATGGGTTCATCCACTGGGCCACCCCGGTGACGAGGCGGTCGGGCCCCCGGCTGGCGGTGGTGGCCGTCATGGTCGGTGCTGGATCCCCATCGATGATCGCGAGGCGCGCGAGAGCCCGGACGGGCACCAGGTCGTTCGACCAGGGATCGCCCTGTGCCATCATGGCGTTCTCGGTGGTAGTCGATGCGGCGCCATACCAGCCCTGGCCCATGGGGGTGACGGATGGGAGGTGGAACGCCGTCGATTGCTCGGCTGCCGCCGGGGTCGCCGTCGCCGTGGTGCCGTCGCCCTGAGCGTAGGCTGGGAGGACTGCTGCCACGGCCACGGCGAGCGCGATGCTCAGCCGGTATACGATTTCCTGCCACTTCATCACTTCGCAAGCTCCTTTCCGTGCCACGACTCGCTGGTGGATGCCTTCCGCATGCGCTTGCCAGGATGTGAGACGGTCCGTGTCGCCTCTCCCCCCGGGAGTACTCCCCCTATCTACCCACAGGCCAGCGCGGGCAAACCTGGCTGGAGCAGGAGAATTCGGCCGTGCGCCTCCCCCGAGGCGTGCCTGTTGCCCCCTCTCCCTCAGCCATCCCGGGGCCGACGGCGCGCCTCTCGGGCACGCGGAACTTACCAGCGCAAACCGGATTTTCGGGGATCTCTGAGTGGCAAAAAGGGGCATCTTCCCGTAGGGGCGGAGGGCTTGAGAAGCAAGCGCCTGTGCGGGTTGCTGGGCCTTGGGGCACTGCTCCGAAGTTGAAAGGGCGCTTTTGGCGTCCGTCTTCTCTTCATGGGGAAGTGTGCCCAGGTTTAGCAGCCTGGCGCAGGGGGTAAGATTGCCGCACGCCAGTGACCCGAAGAGAGCAAGCAGCGACGAAAGGGACAGGTCCGTGATCGCCGAAAAGCGCGCAGTCTCTGTCATCGACGGGACGCCACCGACGATCCGCTTGAGCGGGCATATCGACTCGAGTACCTCCCCTGCGATAGGGGATGCGTTCCGCCGGTTGTCGGCACACCCCCACGGCTGCATCCACGTAGACGCCGGAGGAATACGCCATATCGAACAGGCCTGCGTGCAGGCGTTGGCCGAGGGCGTACGCGCGGTAGAAGCTTCCGGCGCGGCGGTGAAGCTCGTGCGCGCCAGTCGGGAGCTTCGGATGGCGCTGCGGAGTGTCGGCCTGACCGGCGGCTATCAGGGCGCCTACGGCATGCCCTACCGCTCCGGCCTGGGTTGGGAGTCTCGCCTCGATCTTCCCTGCGAGCCCCGCTCGGTGGGCGTCATACGGGCGCAGGCCGCCGCGATGGCCGCGCGCCTCCCCTTCACCCCGACGGAGCTGGATGACGTCGTGCTGGCCGTTGGCGAAGCGGCCGCGAACGCCGTTCGTCACGGCATTCGCGCCGGGGCCCGCGGCGCGATTCACGTGCGCTGTCGGGCAGACCGCACCGGCTTCTGCGTGGAGATCACCGATCCGGGCGATGGCTTCGACCCAGAGCGGATTCAACGCCCCAAGGCCGGCGCCTGGCAGGAAGGCGGTCTGGGGATCTACCTGATGCGGCGGATCATGGATGCTGTGAGCTATACCTTCGATGCCCGCGGCACGACCGTTCGCCTGATCAAACGCGCCTCATCCGCAGCCCACGCGCAGTAGGCGAGCCGGCCCTTCCGGACCCGGCTCCCTGACCACGATGCACCCCATGCCCGCGCGTTCCCACCGCCTTCCAATCCGGATGAACAGGGCACCGCTCGCGCCGCGGCGAATCTACCCAGTGCCGGTCGCAAGCGTCGGGCGATGACCAGGATCCGACCGGCGAGTAGCGGGAAGCGACGCGAGAAGCGAGCGAGTCCGCTACGATTTGCGCGGCCCGGTGCGTTCGCATGATGGGGTTCGGCGCGCTTGTGGAACCGCTCGCGGAGAGGGACGGCATGGCGATGCTCGTGATTGACCTGGGGCGGATTGACTATGGCGAGTGCCTGGAGATTCAGCGGAAGCTGGTGGGGCTTCGCGCGGCGGGCACCGTGCCGGATCTCCTGCTCCTCTGCGAGCATCCGCCGGTGGTCACCATCGGACGGGGCGGCGGCTGGGAGCATGTGGGGGAAGCCATCGCTCGCCACGGGGTGCCGACGATTGAGGTGGAGCGCGGTGGCGATGTCACCTACCACGGTCCCGGACAGGTCGTCGGGTATCCCCTCTTGGCGCTCGGGGGTGAGGAGCGCGACCTCCATCGGTATTTGCGTGCCCTGGAAGAGGTGGTGATCCGCGCGGTCGGCGACTTCGGGATCGCTGCTGGAAGACGTTCTGGTTTGACGGGCGTATGGGTCGGGAATGATAAGCTGTGCGCCATTGGGGTGGCGGTCCGGCGCTGGGTAACCCTGCATGGCTTTGCGCTCAACATGAACACCGACCTTCAGCCGTTCGAGTGGATCGTCCCGTGCGGGCTGCACGACTATGGCGTCACCTCTATGGAGCGCCTGTTAGGCACCCCGCAGGATCCTGCTGCCGTCCGCGCGGCGGTTACCCGCCACTTCGAGGCCGTCTTTGGCCGCCCGATGCAGCCTGCCTGCCTGGACGATATCGATGCCAACGCGCTTGTTCCCCGCGACTGCGCGTCGGAGAGGAGTGGATGTCCATGGTGACGATGGAGATTGCCGTACATCCGGTCGGAACGGGGAATGCCAGCCTCAGCGACTACGTTGCTGATGTGATCGAGGTGGCCAAGCGCCGTGGAGTGAAGTATGAGATCACCGGCATGGGCACCAACCTGGAGGGCGACCTGGATACCCTCTTCGAGATTGCTCGCGAGATGCACGAGGCGAGTTTCGGTCGAGGCGCGCCGCGCGTCTTTACGCTCATCAAGATTGATGACCGGCGCGATAGGGAGTTGACTCTGGAATACAAGCGGCGCCGTGCCGCGGAGAAGGTGGGAGACGCATAGATGGGTGATGAGGGACTCGCCAGGCTGGTGCCGGAGGCCGCGCGCCGCACGCTGGTCATGGGGATTCTGAACGTGACCCCGGACTCCTTCAGCGATGGGGGGCAGCACGCGGGCGTTGAGGCGGCGCTGGCACATGCCCGGCGGCTGCTGGACGAGGGGGCGGATATCATCGACGTAGGGGGCGAGTCGACGCGTCCGGGAGCGGATGCCGTCTCCGCCGAGGAGGAGCTCCGGCGCGTGGTGCCGGTGATAGAGGGTATTCGGGGCTTCTCACAGGTTCCGCTCTCCGTGGATACCACCAAGGCGGTGGTGGCACGCGCGGCGGTTCAGGCGGGCGCGCAGATGATCAACGACGTCAGCGGGTTGACCGCGGACCCGGAGATGGCGGCCGTTGCTGCCTTGACCGGCGCCTACGTTGTGATCATGCACACCCTCGGCACGCCGAAGACGATGCAGCAGCAGATCTGCTATACCGATGTGGTAGACGATATCATCGCTTTCCTGCGCCGCCAGCTCCAGGTGGCGGTCGCGGCGGGGGTTCCCCGAGAGCGGATCATCGTCGATCCGGGAATCGGCTTCGGCAAGACGGTGGGGCATAACCTGGAGATCCTGCGCCGCCTGCGCGAGTTCCTCGTACTCGAACGGCCCATCCTGATGGGTACATCTCGGAAGAGCTTCATCGGGCGGGTGCTCGACCTGCCCGTGGATCAGCGATTGGAGGGGACGGCGGCCACCGTCGCCCTCTCCATCGCCAACGGCGCTGCCATCGTGCGGGTCCATGACGTGCTCCCCATGGTGCGCGTCGCCCGGATGACCGACGCCGTCCTAGGGATGTGGAGCGGCGAGTAGAAACGCGGGCGCGCGCCGGCCATGGGATCTGCCTGCGGCTCCCGTCTTGGGATCGCCTCCGCCCCGTCAGGAGGCCAGACTCGGGGTGGCCTGGGCGATGATGAGAGCGATGTCGTCCCGCGCCGCCTTGCCAGTGAACGCCTGCACCGCCGCATGGATCGCATCGGCGGTTGCCTCCGGCCCCTCGCACGCGCTCTCGGCCACGACATCCTCGAGGCGCTCGATGCCGAAAAGCTCATGGCCCACCCGGGCTTCGGTCACTCCATCGGTGTAGAGGACCAACATATCGCTGGGGGCCATCCGCACCCTCTCGCCCGTGAAGGTGGCCTCGCGGAACGCCCCGATGGGCGCGCCGGTGCTGCCGAGGCGCACCATCCGGTTCGGATCGCTGCCGCGGATGAGGAGCGCCGGGGGATGGCCCGCGCTCGCGTACTCGATCTCGCCGTTGGCGCCATCGACTGCGGCAAAGAACATCGTGATGAAGACGTCGAGCGAGCTGTAGGAGAGGAGCGCCAGGTTGAGGTGGCGGAGCGCATCCGCCGGGCTGGGATGCTCGAAGGCGTAGGCGCGCAGCATATAGCGGCCCATGGCGGCATGAAGCGCGGCGCGCACGCCCTTGCCTGAGACATCCGCCATCAGGATGCCGATACGACCATCGGGCAGGTGCATCCAGTCATAGAAGTCTCCGCCGACGCTTGCCTCCGCGAGAGCCGCATGGTAGCGGGCCGCGAGACGCAGCTGGCCAATCCGCTCCGGAACCGTCGGGAGAAACGATTTTTGCAGCACCTCCGCGATGTTCCGCTCGCGCTCGAAGGTGCGCGCGTTCTCAATGGCGACGGCGGCCTGATTGGAGACCGCCTCGCACAGGCGGATATCGCGCGGCGAGATCGTCAGGTCACATCCAGGGGTGTCCACCAGCGCGGCGCCGGTGATCGACGAGCCGACGATGAGCGGGAGCACCAGTCCAGAGCGCATCCTCCAGACGCCCCCGAGAAACGACCGGCACGCCTCTGGCTCGCTGGAGAGATCGGAGATCAAAACCGGTTTCCCGGTTTCGAGGGCGCGGGCGACGGATCCACCGGAGGCCAGCACCTCCGCGCTCATCTCGCCGAAAGTCTCTGCCTCATCCGCGGTGACGCCGTAGGCGCGCGCGGGCATGAGCGATCGGCCCCGCTGCAGCAGGAACACGAGGCAGCGCTCGCAGCCGGCCACCTCGGCCAGGGTTCTGGCGATGATGTGCAGGCGGTGGTCCAGGTGGAGCGCCGAGACGAGCGACTCCGCGACGTGGTGGAGCGTCTGCGACTCGCGCGCGGCACGGCGTTCGCGTTCATGCAGCCGAGCGTTCTCAAGGGCGAGGGCGGTGCGGTCGGCCAGGAGTTCGGCCAGCTCCAGATCGGTGCGCGTGAACCCCTGCTCGCTTGCAGAGACCACTTCGATGCCGCCGATGGCCTCGCCGTGGACGCGGAGGGGCACGGCCATGCATGGCGCGTGCATGCCTGCCGGGATGAGACCGGGCGCGCCACTCCGCATCACCTGAAGGGCATGCACGCCATCGGACTCGCCGACACGGATCGGCGGGGTGTAGTCCTCATCGCCCGAGAGGTAAAGGGCGCCGCGGTGGCCGCCCGTTGCCTGCACAAAGCGGTCCAGGAGCCGGGCCGGCAAGTCCTTGGGCTCCAGCGTGGAGAGGGCAATATCGCTGATCGATTGCAGCGCCTGCAACGCCTGCACCATGCGGCGGTTCTCGCGGCTGAGGCGCTGCTTCTCCATCTGCTCGCAGATGACACGGATGATCTCGGGCATCTCGAACGGCTTCTGCACATAGCCGGACGCGCCCTGGTTCAGCGCATAGAGCGACGTGTCCAGGGAGGCGTAGGCCGTGACCATGATGCATGCGGTCTCCGGGCAGATCGACTTCATCTGCGTGAGCAGATCGGTTCCCTTCATATCCGGCAGGCGGAGGTCGAGGAGCGCGATGTCAAAGGATGTTGCGCGCGCCAGGGAGAGAGCTTCGGCGGCCGTGCCGGCTCCCTCCACGCGGTAGCCCATCTCTTCGAGGACGTCCATCAGCGTCGTCCGGGCATACTCCTCGTCATCCACGATCAGGATAGTGGCGCTCCCGCTCGCCTCGTGTTTGCCACTCGCCAGGGACTGCAAGCTTGTATTCATATCGCAAGCCTACTCTGTGATTGAAGGAGAGAGCTGGCGCCGGCCAGGTAGTCGCACGCCAGGCGACCGCCCCTGGCACGTCGGAGGCGGCTTCTCCCTCCTACAACGCGCATCACCGATTGTGGCGAAACGCCACCTCGCGACCAGGCACCCGCGGGGTAAAGGCGCCTGCATCGAGTACCAACTCACCGTTCACCCAGACGTACTGGGGCCAGCCGCGCAGGACGCGGCCGGTGTAGGGGCTCCATCCGCAGCGCGACTGGATCTCCTCTGGGGCCAGCGCGCGCGGGGAGACGATATCGGCCAGGACCCAGCCGGCAGTTTCGATCCCAAAGAAGCGCGCCGCGCGTTCTGAGGTGAGGGGCGCCAGAAGGGAGAAGGGGAGTCTCCCATCGAGCACTGCGGTGAGGAGCAACGGCAACGCAACCTCAAGCCCGGGCATCCCGGAGGGTGCCTCGCGGTAGGGCCGCTCCTTGGCCTCGCGTGGATGCGGCGCGTGATCCGTGCCGATGGTGTCCACGGTGCCGTCCAGGAGCGCCTCCCAGAGCGCCTCGCGATCTTGCGGAGAGCGCAACGGCGGGTTGACTTTGCCGTAGTTTCCCAACGTTGCCAGGTCCCGCTCGTCGAGGAAGAGATGATGTGGCGTCGCCTCGACGGAGATGGGCAACCCGGCGGCCTTCGCGGGCCGGATCAGATCCAGCTCCGCGGCGGTGGAGACGTGACAGAAGTAGAGTGTCGCCCCCGTCTCCGCCGCGAGCGCAAGCGCCCGTTTGATAGCGCTCGCCGCGGCCTCGGGGGGGCGCGCCCACCCATGCAGGTGGACATCGGCATCCTCGGGGAGGGATGCGGCGCGCTCACGAATGATCTCCTCATCCTCCGCGTGTAGGGTTACGGGCACGCCGGCCGCCGCCGCTGCCCTGAAAAGACGCGCCAGCGCCTCCTCCTCATCGAGGAGGAGGTCGCCGGTGGAGGAGCCCTGGTACGCCTTCACGGAGGCGATGTTCTCGGCGGCGGCGATCTCGGTCAGGTTGGTGGCCGTCGCGCCGAAATGGAGCCCCCAGTTCACTCGGGCAGAGACCGCCAGCGCCCGCTTCTCGGCCAGGCGCTGCCGCGTGGTGGTGGGCGGGCGCGTGTTTGGCATATCGAGCACGGTGGTGACGCCGCCACGTGTCGCCCCGCGGGTGCCCGTGTCCCAGTTCTCCGCGGCTTCCATCCCCGGCGTGCGGAGATGGACGTGGGGGTCGATCATCCCCGGCAGGAGAAGCCCGCCATTCCCCTCGATCTCCACGCCGGGCAGCGCGCCTGCGCACTCCTCCAGGCGGCCGTCGCGCAGGCAGAGGTCTTGCACGCGACCCTCTGGCTCCAGGCGGACATCATGCAAGCGGTAGATCATTCCCATGGCTGCACCGCTCCCACCAGATCGCGGATACGCGCGACGCCCAATTCCGTCAGGAGGGGGCCGAGGCCGTCGATCACCTCGATGACGGCTCCGGGGTTACGGAAGGTAGCCGTGCCCACGGCCACCGCGGTTGCGCCGGCCAGGATGAACTCCAGGGCGTCGGCGGCGCTGGTGATCCCGCCCATGCCGATGATCGGGATGGAGACCGCCTGGGCGATCTCCCAGACCATGCGAACGGCGATGGGTCGAATGGCCGGCCCCGAGAGGCCTCCAACGTTCGTGGCGATGCGTGGCCGGCGCGTGCGGGGATCAATCGCCATCGCCTGGATGGTGTTGATCGCGGCGACCGCGTCTGCGCCCGCATCGGCGGCGGCTCGCGCGATGGTTGCGATGTGAGTGACGTTGGGAGTGAGCTTGGCGATCAGGGGGCGCGTCGTCGCGGCCCGACAGGCGGAGACCACCTGCGCGGTGGCGTGCGGGTCCACCGAGAACGCGAGCCCACCCTGCTTCACGTTGGGGCAGGAGATGTTGAGCTCTATGGCCGCGATTCCCTCTTCCCCACGGACGCGCTCTACCAGGGCGACATACTCCTCCACGCGCGACCCGGCCACGCTGAGGATCACCGGGGTGCCGCAGCCACGGAGGAAGGGCAGGTCCTCCTTGAGGAAGTGCTCGATGCCGGATCCGGGCAACCCAATCGAGTTGATCATCCCGGCGGGGGTTTCGCAGATGCGCGGCGTCGGGTTGCCGGGGCGAGGTTGAAGCTGGAGGGTCTTCACCGTGAGCGCCCCAAGGCGGCTCAGATCCACGAGATCCGCCATCTCGCGCCCGTAGCCGAAGGTACCCGATGCCGAGGTGACCGGGTTGCGCAGGCGCAACGAGCCGATCTCTACCGAGAGATCCACCGCGGGCGTTGTGGGGGGAGGCGTTGGCTTTGCCGGCTTACGCATGGTCGCGCTCCTCTCCCATGCCTTCGGCCTTGTCGCCGGCGCACGCGCACCGGGCCTGCCGGGGCTCCCAGATGATCTCATCGGCGTTGAAGACGGGCCCGTCCGTGCATACCAGCCGGTAGGTGGGACCGGACGCGTCCGAGTTGGAGCCCGACCGGACTGGCCAGGCGCAGCCCATGCAGACGCCAAATCCACACGCCATGCTCACCTCCATCGAGACGGAGCAGGGGATTCCGTGGGCCCGGGCAATCTCCGCGATTGCAGCCATCATCGGGCGGGGCCCGCACGTGAAGAGCGCGTCGGGACGAAGCGGCTCGCGGCCCGACCCGCCCTGGAGCAGGGAGGCGAGCAGTCCGCTGACGAGGCCGTGGTAGCCCTGGCTTCCGTCATCGGTGGAGAGGCTCACCCGGACACCGAGCGCCTCAAACTCATCCACGCCGAGAAGCATCGAAGCCGTTCGCGCGCCGAGGAGGGCGTGGATCGGCCTTCCGGAGGGCGCCACCTCGTGGGCGAGGGCTAGGAGGGGGGCGACGCCCACGCCGCCCCCGACGAGGGCGAGGGGACCTTCACCCTCGGGAACCGTGAAGTAGTTGCCGAGAGGGCCAAGCACGTTGGCGACATCGCCGCGCTCCCAGCGCGCGATCAGCGACGTGCCGCGCCCGAGCACTTCATAGAGGATTCCGATGGTGCCCGCGCCGGGATCCACGCGATAGACGCTGAAAGGGCGCCTGAGCAGCGGGTCGTCCGCCGTCGAGCAGAGGATGTTCACGAACTGGCCCGCTCGCACGGAGTTGGCGAGTTCGGGCGCATCGAGCACCAATTCTCGATAGCGGCCGCTGAAGCGGCGGTTTGCCACCACCGGGAGTTCCCAGCAGCGGGCGTGTGGAGTGATACCACTACCCATATCGAAACACCAACACCAATCCTACCACCACGGCCAGGATGAGAGCCGCGTAGAGCATCGCGCGGAGTTCGCTCCGCTGGAAGCGGAAACGGCCCGCGTTCGCCAGGAGAAATGCAGCGGACATCGGCACCAGCGCCGGCACGTTCCGGTCGAAGAGGAGCACAACCGACATCGCGCTGACCAGGAAAAGAAAGCTCAACCAGAAAGTGCGGCGCTCGCGCAAGCCGAACCGCCGCGCGGATGCAAGAAAGAGCGTCAGGAAGACAAAGTCGCCGAGGCCGATGCCCAGGCTGAGGTCCGGCAAGCCTGGAGAGGTGGGCACCGGCACATGCACCGAGAGCTTGGGAACCCACTCGCTGTGCTGCTCGATGACGGCGCGCGTGGTGCCATAGTACACCCCCCAGTAGTCAATCACGGCGGCCGCGATAGCCGCGGGCACCAGCAAGTTTGGCTCGCGGAAGAGAGCAGCCAGGGCCTGCCCGAGCGCGATGGCCGCGGCAATCAGGAAGAGATCCGAGAACGCATGGAGCAGTACGGCGGCATGCGGGGTGGCAGCCCCCGGGAGCACGCCGGCCACGGCGAAGGAGCAGATGCCAAAGAGGATGAAGAGCGGCAGGCCCCAGCGGGCCGGGAGTGAACAGGCCGCGGCGACGCGCGGGCCCCAGAGCGCCACGAGCATTGCCAGAAGCATGGCGGCGGGGACGGCAACCGGGCGGGGCAAGAACACGGCCAGGGGAAGCAGCGTGCGCAACCCAAGGAAGAGAAGTACCCAGAGCAGTATACGCTCTCGCTGTCGGCCCGGGAGATCTCCCCCACTGGTGGGGCGCCCCATCTTCCACCGATCCGACGCTGCCACCGCGATGCCGTCCTCCACTCTAGCTGAGATGCGCCTGTATCATACCATAAAAGCAGGGACGACAGCAAGAAGCAAGCATCGGAACAGGGGGGTGGTCACCAGGCTTGATCTTGGGCGCGGAGCGGGTTATAATAGGATCACCCGAAAGATGGCTTGCCGTCCGGGGGATCATCCAGCGGAGGGAGAAGAGTCATCCGAGTCGCGCTCTTTTCGAACACTTACCGGCCGATCATCAACGGGATCGTGACTTCGATGGAGGCGCTGCGGAGCTTCCTCGAGTCTGAGGGGCACGAGGTGATCATCTTCGCGCCCTACTATCCGGGGCATCGCGACGCTGCCGCGGTGGTGCACCGCTTCCCGTCGGTCACGTTCCCCGCGAAGATGCGCTTTCCTCTGCCGCTTCCCGTGGCTCCGGGGATGTGCCGGCGAATCGCGGCCCTCGGAATCGACCTTTTCCACACGCACCACCCGTTCGCCATGGGTGCGGCGGCCCTGCGCATCGCACGGCGCCTAAGGCGCCCGTTGGTGACGACAATCCACACGCAGTACGAGCAATACCTGCACTATATCCCGCTTCCAGGCGCGCTGCTTCGCCCGACGGTGCGATGGTCCGTGGCTCGCTACTGCAACACGTGCCAGGCGGTGACGACGCCCGCGGCGGGGATGGCCGAGGTGATCCGCGACTACGGGGTGCGCGCCGAGGTGACCGTGGTGCCAAACGGCATCGACCTGCGCCGCTACCGGGGCGCCGCTGGCGATGGGGTGCGCCGCAGCCTGCGCCTCGATGAGCGACACGCCATCGGACTCTTCACGGGCCGGATTGCCCCGGAGAAGAACCTGCCGGCCCTCCTCAAGGCGGCGCGGTTGGTCGCAGACCGGCATCAGGAGTTCCGGCTCGTCGTGTTGGGAGACGGCCCGGATCTGCCGGCACTGCGGCGGCAGGCGGAGGCGATGGGGCTTGCTGAAGTCGCGCTCTTTCCTGGCGCGGTGCCGCACGAGGAGGTCGCCCCGTTCTGCGCCGCGGCGGATCTCTTTGTCACCGCATCGACGACCGAGGTGAATCCGACCAGCGTGATCGAAGCGATGGCGACCGGCACCCCCGTCGTGGCCTACGACACGTTCGGTGCCCGAGAGATTGTCCGCTCCGGCACGGATGGGATCCTCACGGAGCACACCCCCGAGGCGCTCGCATCGGCCATCTGCCAGCTCGTTGCCAGCCGCGAGGCCCTGTCACGCCTATCGGAAGCAGCAACGCGCGGCGCCGAACGCTTCTCGCTGGAGACGACTGGCAGCCAGATGGTGGCCGTCTACGAACAGGCGATTAAGAGAATGCAGCGAGCGCGCTGAGGGCCTGCTGCAAGCCCAGGAGAGCGCCGCGGCCGGCCCCAGGGGGCTCTACGATCAGATCGAGTGCTGCCAGCGCGGGCAGGAAACCGGGTGCCGTCTCCGAATCGATGAGTGGCATTGGTGTTGGCTCCACTGCGGGCAGGCCGGCCCCGTGCGCGGCTTGCAGGATGCGGATCATTGTGATGCGGGAGGGTGTGGATGGACGACGTGTCGACTACGTCCGGATCAGCGCGGTTTTACCTCCTCGTGAATAGAGTCTTCGCCGCGTTCGTGGTCCTTTCAATTGGCTACATTTTCTGGCGAGGGTTTGTGGCCGAGTCGTCGCGACGGGCGACGCCTCTTTTTGGCGAGGTCTCCCTCCTGGAGTGCGAAGGGCGAAAACGCCCGTTCCGGCTGGTCTCCTTCGCGGATCTGAACACGGCGGCCCCCGGGCAGCTGGTGATTCTTGAAGGCGAGCCGGGCGCGGTGGTGTGGCGCCTGGTGTCGCGTAATGGGAACCGGCTGCGTCTGGAGCGCCAGCGGTATGGGCGCACCGAAGTGCTGGATCTGAGGCTTCCGCTGGAGGCGGGAACGCCTCGCTATATCCTCGTCGCACCCGAGCCGAAGGGGTGACTGATGCCCAGGGAGGAGGGGGATGATGAGGAGATATATCCGCGTGGGCGTTTGGGTCTGCTGCGCTCTGGCGCTCGCATGGGTGCCGGCCGGTGCCGCTCCGCACGGCGACCGGGAGAAGGCGTTGGCGCTCTTCGCCTACGATGCCGGCCGTCCGCTCGCCATTCGTGAGAAGCGCATCCGCAAAGGGGATGGAATTGAGGAGTATGACCTCTCCTTTGCGAGCCCCAAAGGGGGCCGGGTGAGCGCCTACCTGCTGGTTCCATCGGGAGGGAAGGGGCCCTACGCGGGGATCCTGCTGCTGCACGGGGCGACGGGCAGCCGTCGGAGCCTGCTTCCAGGGGCGCGCCTCCTCTGCCGCGCCGGCGCCGTCTGCCTCCTTCCGGACGCGCCCTTCTGTGGCGACCGCGCCGAGATGGGCAAGCGCCTGGTGGATATCAACAAGCCGGAACAGATGCGCGCGGGTGTCATCCAGTCCGTCGTGGAGCTGCGCCGGGGGGTGGATCTCCTTGTGGCGCGCCCCGATGTGGACCGGAAGCGGATCGCCTTCATCGGCTCCAGTTTGGGCGGTTCGATTGGCGGCATCCTGGCTGGGGTCGAGAAGCGAGTGGCAGCCTACGCCCTCCTCGTCGCCTCGGGGAGCTGGCACGAGGCGGCAATGAAGAGCCGGCACCCGCTGGCGCGCCTGGCCCGCCCGGGAGCCTCCAAGCAGACCATCGAGAAGGCGGCCACCCTGCTCGCCGATGTGGATCCCATCCACTACGTCGGACACGCGGCGCCCTGCGCGCTCCTATTCCAGAATGGCCGCCGCGATACCACGGTGCCTGCAGAGTGCGCCCAGGCCTATCAAGATGCCGGTAGCCAGCCGAAGGTGTGCAAGTGGTATCCTTCAGGCCACGAACTCGACATCGATGCCTTCATGGAGCGCGCCGAATGGCTCCACGAGAAGATCGGCATCCAGCCGATCCCCCGGCCGACTCATAACGGCGGCCTAAACCACTGAGAGCCCTCGACACGGAGTCACTCCGCTCTCCCAGGGCTCCTTGTCCTCCAGACGCGCCCATTGATACCGCGGATGCAGGGGACGGACGCGGGTGGCGATGTGCGGGCGCCTTGGATCATGCGCTCCCTTCGGGGTCGAGATGGCCCTCGCGTGGCTCTTTCGAAGGAGTTTTGCGGGGGCAGGGCCGCCTGCGGGAAGAGGGCGTCCGGAGTTCAGGTGGAGCGGCATTCTGTTTGACGCTGCGCAAGGCGCCATGCTATAATGACCTGTGTACTACAGGGGAAATCGCGAGGCGAATGGGTGGTGCCGAAGGCCGGACTCGAACCGGCACGAGGTTGCCCCCAGCGGTTTTTGAGACCGCCGCGTCTACCTATTCCGCCACTTCGGCATGACAGCATTGCGATTATAGCACGCTCGGGGCGTCATGTCAACGCTCCGATGCTTTGCCATCCGGTCTTGTCTGAGCGGTCGTTTGGAGGCATGCCGGGTGGACGAAACGATGTGCAGAGCCACTCCCCTCGCCACAGCGGATTGCGGTGCTTCGCCGGTGCGCCATGAAACAAGCAGTCTCCGCGCTGTAGCGGTAGACTGCCGGAGGACACTCCCATGTCGGATCATAGGGAAAGAGAGCAGAGCTTGCCGGATACACGGGAAGGGGACCAGACGGGCGAGCAGGGCGCAGCCGAACAGCGCCCTGAGCGGGTAGACACTGGCGGGGCACGGGATGGTTCCGAAACGGCCAGCGCCGAGGGTGCGGGGGAGGCGGGCCGGCCGCCTGAGGAGGCCGTTCCCGAGACTCTCCTGCCTGAAGACGGAGGTGCCGGACCTCAACCGCTGGCGGGGGGAGCCGCGGAGGCAGAGGGTGCTTCGCCCGAGCGCGCCCCGCGCCTTCCGCTGGCCTCTGCGAGAACGACCCCGGGCACAGGTCCGCAGGCTCCG
>DUUU01000161.1 GCA_012841485.1 Armatimonadota bacterium | reverse complement strand
CGCCTTTCGGTCGATCAGTCTCTGCACCTGCGCGCCGGTCCAGTAGTTGCCGCAGAGGAGGCGCGTCAGGTTCCATGTCTTGCGGAAGAAGTGGATCCGCTGCCGGACAGTCTCATCCACCGCGAGGCGTTCCGCCTCGTCTAGGTAGGCGGTCATGCGCTCCAGGGTGCGCGGCGAGAAGATCCGAAACTGCGCGGGGTCGGCCGCCAGACGGTAGTTCCATGCGCCCGCGCCCTTCTGCCTGCGCCAGGTCTCCTCGGCGATGGCGAAGTAGCGTCGCATCGGCTCCGCGGCCTCGCGGAACATGCGCTCGTTCCAGTCCCTCACCACGGCATCCAGATCCACGCGCGGATTCCAGACGATTCGCGCCATCGCGTAGAGCTTCGGGCCATCCAGCCCCCAGTTGGGGTAGACCTCCGCGTAGAAGCCGCGAACGCTGTGCGCGTAGGCGAACTTCACCGAGTCCTGGAAAAGGTGGTTGTAGATGCGCGGAACGGCGAAGCCCACGCCGTAGGCGTAGTCATAGATGCCCATCTGCGCGGCGCACCGCGACCACCGCGCGAGCAGCGCCTGGTCGCGCTTGCGGAAGCGCCGGTCGAAATAGTCGGCGCGGTTGGAGGTGAAGTAGGGCACGATATTCCGGTGCAGCTTGAAGGGCGGCGGCAGGATCACGCTGGAGTAGGCCAGACACCCGAGTTTCTTGTCAGGATAATCCTTCTCCAGGTTCTCGGCCACCTTGTTGAGCCAGGTGTAGTAGAGCACCGACTTATCGCCCGAAAAGCCGTGCCAGTCGGGGATCGGCCGGTCGATCGCCTTGCACGCAGGGCACTCGCACCAGCCCTGGCCGTCATTCATCCCGAAGGAGAACGATTCCAGCGTTGGGTCTTTGCGGAACGCCTCTCGCGCGGCATCCGCCGCCGCCTGGACGGTCCCCTCGATCCCCATGCACGGCTGCCAGGCGTGGTCCTCTTTGCCGGGTCGGTAGCGCTGATTGCCATGCATCGGGAAGTACTCCGGATGCGTGTCCCAATACTTCTCGGGCGTGAAGATCCGGATCAGGTTGTGGTGGAAGTGGTCGCGCGAGCGGATTCGCTGGCGCAGGTTCCAGTCTCCCGCGTGGTGCGCGCCGCTCCAGAGCCGCGAGCGAAGCGCCGGCACGTGGATCTTCTTCCCCGCGGGCACGGCGAGCGAGGAGTGTTGGGGCACATCCTCGCCCAGCGGGCCCGGGATCAGCCAGCGTACGCCCACATAGTCCTCCAGGAACTGGCACACCGCCCAATAGGTGGACCAGGGCCGCGCGCCCACCAGCATCACGCGCGCAGGTTCCACGGCCACAATGTAGGCGTCGCGATCCAGGCCGGCCAGATCACCGCGCAACGCTTCTTCCGTCGCGCGGCAGCGGCCCACATAGATCGGCAGGCCCTCGCCCGGCCGGTACTCGCCTTCGGCAACCGTTTTGAACTCCTTGCCGGTAGAGCGTTTCAGGTACGAGGCAAGATCTTGATAGGCCTTGGCGCTCTCCGCCTCCGCTTCCGCCTCATAGACGATAACCGCTTGCCGGCCCGCCTCAAGCACCGGGAAGCCGCCCGTGAAGCCCGGGACAGTGAAGAGCCCGAGCAGCACCCCAATCAGCGCGACACGCATCAATCGCTCCTCCAATCGCGTAATAGCAATGCCAGGGTTCGACAGCAAAGCGGCCGTTCCCTGGCATGTGGTATCGCCCCGCTTACTGGAGGATGCGGTCCGGGTCGATCTGATCGATCTGGTCGAACACCTTGCGGATGGCGAGGGCGATGCGTTCCGCCATCTCAGGGCCGTTGGGCGCGCGCAAGGCCATCACCAGGGCGATATAGCTCTCGCGATGGCGCTGGGCCACGGGGAAGCGCGCCGGGTTATAATCCACCCCTTCATCCGCTCCGGGGATCGACCAGGGGAAGCCGCCGCCGTAGGCGTTCTTTGCCTGGAAGACGGTCATCTCCGGCAGGATGAACTGCTGCCAGACGGAGGTGGGCACGCCCTCCGCATTCAGGGCCGCATTCACGGCGGCGCGGAAGCGGCGCCGGTCGCCGGTCCAGCCCGCCGCATCGAAATCGATGCGCAGGTTGTAGTTGTACCAGTTATGCAGGTGGCCTTCAGGCTCCACGGGCAGGATGAGAGCACGCGTGCCCGGCAGGATCCGGTTCAGCACCTCGCCGTTATGTCGCAACGTCTCAAAGTGGCGGGGGTACTTGCGCAACTGCGCGCGCGCAAACGCCGCGGTCAGCTCGTTGTTGCGGTACATCCAGCCCAGAGCGTAGGCGTGATAATCGCGCGACTCCTCCGGCATGCGTGTCTCGCCAAAACTCCAGAGCTGGCAGGCGTTGCGGTAGACCTCCTCGTCGTTGGTCACAAAGACGCCGCCTTCGCCACTGCACATGCACTTGTTCTGGTTCAGGCTGAAGGCCGCCGCGTCGCCGAAGGTCCCACAGTTGCGCCCGCGGAACTGCGCGCCATGCGCCTGGCAGCAGTCCTCCACGACCTTCAGGTTGTGCTTGCGCGCCACCGCCAGCAGCTTATCGAAGTTGAGGCAGAGGCCGTGCAGGTTGACGGCGACAATCGCCTTCGTCCGTGGGGTGATCGCCTCCTCGATCTTGTCGATATCCATGTTGATCGTGTCGAAGTCGATATCGACGAAGATCGGGATGGCGTTGTGGTGAAGGAT
The DNA here is from genome assembly GCA_012841485.1 of Armatimonadota bacterium. The sequence goes on along the minus strand of DUUU01000161.1, from coordinate 15,053 downwards.
GCACGTGGCGCTGCTGCTCCAGGAGTAAGCAGTGACGAGGACATGGTCGCCCGCGCCGACGCCGCACCCGACCAGGCCCATGTGCAGCGCCGCGGTGCCGCTATTGGTGAGGATGGCATAGCGATTGCCATTCCACTCGGCGAACTCTTTCTCGAACGCGAGGTTGTGCGGCCCCCGTGCCTGCTGCGTCGCGTGCAGCGCGTCTAGCACCAACTGCTCGTCGGTCTCATCGATCGGCGGCCAGGGCTTGATCTCATCGGGCTGAATGCTCTTCGGTCCGCCGTAAATGGCAAGCTTCTCACTCATGGTCACACCCTTTCATGATGCCTCATCCCATAGGGCGCTGGCACGGCCGGACGGCGCTTACCACGCGCCGTGTGCCTTCCAGGCGAGCGCCTCATCGACACTCCGTGCCCGGTTCTGGGGACCACCTCAATCGGTATGGCCGGCAGAAAGCCGAGGGATGAACGCCGGCCGTCCCGCTGCCGGGCGAACGCCTCGATAATCAGGTTGTCGGCGTCTCCGGGCTTCACCGCGGTCGCATCCGCTTTGATGGCGAACGCCAGGTCTCCCGCCAGGGCCATGGCGTGGCCCACCGTAATTCCTTTGGGGGGCTCATTCGGTTCTAGCTCGACGTTGGGAAGCGCCCACCGCCAGGGCACCTTCACGCGCGCCTGCGCCGACCCACCTGCGGGAACCCGGATGGGGACGGCGCCGACCACCTCGGCGGGCGCAGCCCCACGCACGCGCGTGGCATCGACCAGAAGCTCCTGGCGCGGCACCAGGTGCCAGTAGGCGAACGCCTGCTCCATCTCCTGCGCGGGCACGGCCACCCGGGTGACCACCGCGTCGCCGATCCGGGCACGGCCCTCGATGCGCAGCGCCACCGGCTCTCCCGGCACGCCCCCGGGGGCCGACAGCGTCACCCGAACCGTGTCGCGACCGGGGGGAACCCACGCGCCTCCCAGCCGAAAACCCGCGGGCGGATCGTTCAGCGCCAGCTCAATCGCCCCTGTGAAGCCATCCCGGCGCACGGCGCGCACCGTCAGGGGCAGGATACCGCTGCCGGGCAGATTCACGCTCGCGGGCGCCACCCGCAGGGCGAAATCGGGCTGGGGCGGCCCGATGCGCAGGCGATAGCCAAATGCCTCCTCGCCCTGACGCGCCGTATCGGTGATCGAGACGAGGTAATCGCCGTCTTTGGGGAGCCGGGCGCTGAGGTAGGAGTCGGCATGGTGCGCCAGAAGCCCAAGCGCCGGATCCGGGTGATCATCATTCCAGACCAGCACGCGTCCCCCGGCGTCACTCAGGCGCACGAGGGAATCGAGAGGCGATCCGAGCGCGCGCGCGTTGATGGCAGCAACGACGGTTTCGCCGGCGCGGCCCCGGAACTGGTAGCAGTCCACGTCGCCCGGCCGGCTGATAACGCCGTTGACAATCACCGGAAGCGTCACCCGCCGCGCCTCTTTGCGCGTGTCGTTGGGCTCTTCCTCGAACACCTCGGGCAGCGTGTTCACGGCATAGGCGAGGTGGTGGCGCGCGCCGGTGCCTGCCGGCAAGGCGAGCCGCCGAATCTCGTCGTGCCCGGGCCGCGTATCCAGGCGCGCCGCCTTCGCCGCGAGGTTCCAGCCCCCGAGCAGTACATTCACATCCGTGCCCTCCCGCCCCCCGAGCGGGAAGATGCGCGTGATAAAGGGCTGCTCCGAGACCTGCACGCGGTAGACGAAATCCTCGCGCCCGCGGTAGAGGGCATCGCGGATCTCAAGCGTGTACTCCCCGTCCTCGGGCACCTCGTAGAGGAGCACCGGGTCGGGGTCAAAGTGGTCATCATCCGCAAACGCCACCTGCTGGCCCCGGGCATCGTGAAGGGCAATCAGTGCCTGGAACCAGCCGGGCACGGCATCCGCCAGGTAGGGATTGAGATGCCGGGCGAACACCTGGAAGACGAGGCGCTGCCCCCGGCGGGCGCGAATGCGAAAGCGATCCACGTCGCCAGGCGTGCATTGGCCGTTGATCACCACGGGCGGCTCCAGCACCGGCGTAGCCCGCTTGATCACCCCGAACGGCTGCACCTCGTACACCTCTGGAGAAACGCCCACCTGGAAGAGCATGGGGTTGGTCAGGCCGTTGGGGGTTCCGATGCGCACTTCGCGGTCGCCCGGCTCCGCATCGGGATCGAGGGTGAGTTCGAGGAACGCTGTGTCTGATATCTGCGCGTTGGGCTGGCGCTTGGTGTTGGGGCTGAAGAAATCACCGAGCACCGTCTGCAGTTCCAGAGGGTTGAGCTCATCGAGGAGATCGATCAGGGGGTTCCACTTCTTCCCCTCAGTGCCTTGACCGGCGCTCGCTTGCAGGGCAGTGGCAGGCTGATTCCCCCGCGCGGCGCGCCGCCTGCGCAGCTCGTCGAAATCCTCGCTGTTGAGGGGCGGAGCGTAGAACAGAACCCTCCCGCGAACGCCTTTCCCGGAGACATGCACGCGATCCATGCCGCCCAGGTATTGCCCGCCGCACCAGACGCGGATCACATTCCCCCGCTGCCAGCCGGCGGGAAAGAGATAAGCGATGTGCGGCTCGCGAAAGCCCGGCCCGGCGACTGCCGGCACGGCGAGCGCAACCAGGAACCCCACGACGAGTCCGGTTCTCAGGCCCAGTTTCGCCCATCCCGCGTCCAGCCCTCTGCGCGGCAGCAGCGATCCCATGGCTGCATTCCTCCCAGGGGCGGCAGGCGCTGCCCCCGCAACGCGTACCCGAGCGGTTATCTGCATCCGGGCCGTGGCCCGTGGCGGCGCACTGGCGCCATCGGCCCCCCCCTGGCAGCGTTCGTCTGCGGAACGCCGCCAGCCGATGCCCTCTTTCTACGCGCTCCCGTCTCACTCCTGCCTCACCTGCACTGCTGACCACAGCGGGCAAGCGCCCGGCGCCTCCGACGCCGATCACCGGCAGCGCGGTTTGGCCATCCCTACTCGTCGGGCGGAGAAACGGGACCCGGTGTCGAAAGGAGAGGGCAACGGCACCGCGCCCTCATGCAGGGCCTGGGTTGCGCGCACGTTTGGGAAGAGAGGCGAATGATGCCGATTGCAGGACTGACCACCTTGTTGCTTCTGGCGGCTCCGATGCCGCAGCCGGGCGTCCGGCACCCGGTTCTGCCCGTTCAGGTGAGCGCGCAGGCGGCCGAGGGATACCGCGCCGAACTCGCGCCCGTCCTCGCGATGGAGGAGAAGCGTCTGGTCTCCCTGGTGCCCACCCAATCGGGTCTCTACTTCGTCGGCTGCCCCAACTGCACCGAGGGCCGGCAGGAGGGCCAGTTTGCTGATAGCGGCAATCTCTCCCAGTGGAAGTGCTGGCGCATCGAGCGCCCGGACGAAATGCGCTGCCGCTACTGCCAGCACGTCTATCCCAGCGAGAAGTACCCGATGACCGGCCGGCTGGAGGTGAAAAACCCCCGCGGCGAGATCCACACCTATCCCTATTGGGCCGACGCCAAGGGCTATCGCTACCATTTCGCGGCACGCATCGACTATCACAAGGCCCGCTACCTGGAGAGCGCCGCCAACAAGCTGGCCCGCGTCTACGCCACTACCGGCGACCGGAAGTGCGCCCGGCGCGCGGCCCTCCTCCTCCACCGCTTCGCCGAGGTCTTCCCCGGCTACTGCTACCATTTCGACTTTCCCTTCCGCCAGAAAGTGATCTTTGAGGGCGACGTCGCACCCAAGGATCTGTTGGGGAATTTCCGCACCGCACGCTGGACCTGGTGGGCCTACCTGGATGTTCCGTCGCTCCTGATAGAGGCCTATGACCTGATTGCCACGAGCGGCGAGCTGGAGCGGCTCTCACGGGAGACCGGCAAGGATGTCCCCGAGGAGATCCGGCGCTTCTTCATCCTGGCGGTGGATGGGGTGCTTGCAAACCGCGAGGATTTCTGCAACATGAGCCCGGTCATGTGGGCCCAGGTGATCCGCGCCGGCCGCGTGCTCGGGCGCCCAGACTACATCCATACCGCCGTCGGACGGCTGGACCGGCTGACCACCGAGCAGTTCTTCGCGGATGGCTCCTGGCAAGAGGGCGCCCCTTCGTATCATCAGCAAGTCGTGGGGGCCCTCAGCAACGTCTTCGCGGCGGCTCGCGGCTATTCCGATCCTCCCGGCTATACCCATCCGGAGACGGGCAAGCGCTTTGATAATCTGGATATCGAGGCGAGCTTCCCCACCGTGGCGGCCGCCCGCCGCTTCCTGGAGCTGATGCGCCTTCCCAACGGTCGCTACGTGCCGATCCACGACACCTGGTCCACCAATGGCGGGCGCCCGCTGGAGGAGTCGAAGCCGTTCCTACTGCCCGCGCTCGGGCACGCCTGCCTGGGCCACGGCGCGGGCGATGCGCAGGTGCAAGCACACCTCACCTGGTCACCCGGCCATGGGCACCTGCACTACGACGGCCTCAGTCTGCTCCTCTTCGCGCATGGCAAGGAGCTCCTCTCCGATCTGGGTTACACGCACACGCGCCAGCACGCGGCGACCCTGGCTACAGCGATGCACAATACCGTGTTGATCGACGCGAGAAACCAGGTCGCCGGCCGCGGCGCGCGCTCCACCTTCGGGCGGCTTCGATTCTTCGAACCTCGCGATGCGAGCTGCCAGATCGTCTCAGTAGAGAATCCGGAGGTCTACCCGGAATTGGCGAAGCGTTACCAGCGCACGCTGGCCCTGGTGGCGGCGGAAGGCTCGTCCGGCTACCTGCTTGACCTGTTCGAAGTGGAAGGGGGTGAGCACCACGACTACATCCTGCACGGCAGTGCCGACGAGGAGCAGGAGATGCGCGCCGAGATGGCCAGCCAGGCACTCACTCTCGCCCCGATGGAGAGCCTGCTGCCGCCCGGGGTGCAGTTTACGCCGGCCCGTCACGAGGGCGAAGGCACCCGAGAGCTGGCCACGCCCGGCTATGGGTACGGCTATCTGGGGGGCCTCTCCCATGCGCCGTTCACGCGCCCTGGCATCTGCCAGGTGAGCTACACCCTGCCTGACAATCCAGTCCGCCTGCGAGTCCACCTCGCAGTCTCCGCGGGTGACGAGTTGGTGCTGGGCCACGGCCCGGCCGTGCGCGGGGCGCGCGAGAACGACGCGAAGCTGGCGGAATGCCGGCGCGCCTTCTCCCTCCTCCGCCGGCCAGGGCCGCGTTCGCGTTTCGTCAGCGTCATCGAGCCGGTGAAGGGAACGCCTGCGATCACGGGCGTGCGCCGCGCGGAGATCCCCGGCGCATCTGAGGCCATCGAAATCGAGCTTGCAGGCGGGCGGCGTGATCTGCTTCTCCTCGATGCCCGCAACGCGCGGGGCGTCTGGAACGGTCGGCCGCTCGCGGCCACCGCAGAGTGGGCTTTGCTCCGGTCACGCGGGAATGCGATCCTGGGCGCAACGCTCGTCCAGGGCAGCCTCTCCTGGGGCGATCTGAAGATGGGATCAGGGCCTGGGAGCACCCACCGTCTGCTGACGGTCGACCGCGCTGAACGCTCGTTCCTGGTCGAGGGCCACTTCCGGCCCGACGCCGGAAGCGTGGTCACGCTTGACCACGCGGGCAAGCGGATCTCGCCCTACACGGTCGTTTCGGCCACGGAAGCGGGCGCCAACACCCGGCTGGTGGTGGCCGAGGAGCCGGGCTTCGAGTGGAACGCGAAAACGCAGACCGCCACGTTCCTCTTCGCGCCAGGCGGCAGCTTCCAGGGCGAGCATCGCATCGGACAGACCCCGGTGGCCCGCGCGCCCAGGTGATCGCGCCGGATCGGCCTGCACCATGCAACCTGCCGAGGCATCGTGGCGTCCTATGTTCCGGACGAACCAGAGTTTCCGAGACAAGGAATCCGAGGTATCGAAGGTGGCGCGCCGGCGGGAGAACGCAGCAACCATCTGAACGTTCTTTATCTCGGAATTCCAACAGATGAACCGCCCTGGTTCCACCATCTGAGGAGAGGGATGCGGGTACTACTGGTCGAAGACGAGGCGGGGATCGCGGAGTTCGTGCAGCGTGGCTTGCAGGAATACCACTATCACGTCACCGTCGCCCCTGACGGGGAGACGGGGTTGCGCCTGGCCCTGGAACAGCGCTTCGGCGTGATCATCCTCGACATCATGCTGCCCCGACGCGATGGGTGGAGCGTTTGCCGCGAGCTACGCGAGCGCCGGGTGACTACGCCGATCCTGATGCTCACGGCACGCGACGCCGTGCGCGACCGGGTGCGCGGCCTGGAGACCGGCGCCGACGACTATCTCTGCAAGCCGTTCGACTTCAGCGAGCTGCTGGCTCGCGTGCAGGCCCTGACGCGGCGAGACCGGATCCATAAGGGCCGGCTCATCCGCGTGGCCGACCTGGAGGTGGATACAACCGCGCGCACCGTGGCCCGCGCCGGCCGCAGGATGGATCTCACCGCGCGCGAGTACGAGCTGCTGGAGGCGCTCGCCGCCCATGAGGGACAGATTCTGAGCCGCGAAGTGATCCAGGAGCGCGTCTGGATGGATGACGAGAGCTACTCGAACACGGTGGATGTACACATCAAGGGCCTGCGCAAGAAGATTGACGCGGATTTCCCCGTGAAGCTGATCCACACCGTGTATGGACAGGGCTACGTGCTCGAGGTGCGCGATCCCGCGCCGAAAGCGGAGCCGCCTCCGGCCAGCGATTCTCGAGACGCATCGCGATGAACCCCTTCCGACGTACCCCCCGTTCGGTTCGTTTCCGGCTCACGGCCTGGAACGTGAGCATCCTCGCGATGGTGATCCTGACCCTCGGCATCGCGTCGCATTATGTCCTGCAAGGCGACCTGATTCGCTCGCTGGACCGCCAGATGCTCGACCGGGGCATGGGAATGGTCCGCGCCCTGGAGCTTGCCCCGGCGGATGAGGAGGAGCGAAGGGCAGCGTGGCAGCAGCGCGAGGCCGAGGAACGCGCCCGCCCCCCACGCCCCTTCCGCCAGGCGGCAAGAAACAACGAGAGGAACCGTTCCGGCAGCTCCTCGCCTCACCGACCGCGGGCCCTCACCCTCACGCGCCGGGATTACATGCGGTTGACCCCGGAGGCCCCGTATGACGAGGCTTCCTTCCAACGCGCCGCCGAGACGGGCGAGATCGTGCGCGTCACCACGACTCTCGAAGGCGATCCGGTGCGCATCCTCTCGCTGCCGGTGCGCCATGAGGGGCGGGTAGATGGCGTGGTCCAGATCGTACGCCTCCTGAGCGACTACCAGGATGCCTTGCGCGCCAGCAGCCGCACGCTCTTGATGCTCACCCCCTTCGCGCTGCTTCTCTCGGGCTTCGTCGGCGCCTTCCTCACCGGTCGCGCCCTCCTTCCGGTGCGCACCCTGCGCCACGCCGCCGATCAGATCCAGGAGGAGAGCCTGTCACATCGCCTCCCGGTCGTAGGCGGCGATGAGTTCGCCGGGCTCGCAGAGACTATCAACGATATGCTGGACCGCCTGGAACGGGCGTTCCGCCAGCAGGCGCGCTTCACGGCGGATGCCTCGCACGAGCTGCGCACCCCGCTCACCGTACTCCGGGGCAACATCAGCCTCGCCCTCGCCCGACCGCGCTCGGCCGAGGAGTATCGGGAGACCCTGGAGCGCGTGCATCAGGCCACGGAGCGCATGAGTGGCCTCGTCGAAGATCTGCTGCTCCTCGCCCGCGCAGATGCGTCGCAGCTTCTCACCGACGCGGAAGAGGTCCCGCTTTCCGAGATCCTGATCACGGCGGCAGAGGCGCTCCACGAGCGCGCCATCACGTTCGAGCTCCCCTCGGAGGGGGCAGATCTGAGGGTGTACGGGAACCACCGTCTCCTCATCACCCTCTTCACCAACCTATTGACCAATGCCCACCGGCACACGCCGGCAGAGGGCGCCATCGGCATCCGCGCCGTCCGGCATCAAGATTCCATCGCCATCACCGTGCATGATACCGGCGAGGGAATCCCGCCGGAGCATCTCCCCCACATCCTCGACCGCTTCTACCGGGTGGATGACTCCCGCTCCAGTGGTTCCGGCGGCGCCGGTCTCGGTCTGGCGATCTGTCAGAGCATTGCTCGCGCCCACGGTGGCTCGCTGGAGGTCCACAGCGCGCCCGGCGAAGGCACCGCCGCGACGGTCACTCTGCCTCTCGCGTAACGCCCCGGCCGGGCCGGCCATCTCCGCCAACGCTTCGCCCCGGCGATCCCGCGTCGGGGCTTCACACTTCCTTCATAATCCCACGGTAACATAGAAGCGTGCCCTAATGCAAGCCATCTGGGCCGTGGAGAGGAGGTTCGACCGTGTCTGTTTCGAGAGATGGAGGCCGCAGGAGAGCCTTTCGGGCGTTCGTTTCCTTTGTTGTACTGCTCTCTTTCATCGTGCTGACAGTCACAGGTCTGGTGCTGTACGCCTGGCGCGCAATCGGCTCGCGCGAGTTCCTGGGTTTGACCCGGGGAGCATGGAACGCGGTGCATACCAGCATCAGCTTTCTCGCGATCCTGGCCGCCGCGGCGCATACCTGGCTCAACTGGGAAGTGCTCGTCTCCTATGTGAGACGGCGCACTAATGCGGCGCGGTCCCACCTGCGCGAATGCGCGCTGGCCCTCGGCCTCGTGGTGGCCGTGATCGTGGGAACGCTCCTGGGCATCCCTCCCCTCAACCGCATCGCGCCGACGGAGCGCCCCAGACGGCCTCCGACCGAGGCGCCTGTGGGAACGCCAACGGCCGCGCCAGACGTGCCCGCCGGCCGCGGTGGGCCTCGTTAGGAACGCGCGCCGCGTCTCGCCGGACCGCTTCATAATTACTTCATATTTGTTTGCTATACTGTTCATAGGCTGCCAGGCGTCGCCCCTATCGGACCGGGTGCGCCCACCGCGCAGTCGAGCAACACGATGACGCTACGGAGGGAGAGGATAAAGACGATGAAGAAGACTCGGATCGCCCTGCTGATGGGCGCCAGCATGATTCTCGCCACGAGCCTTGCCTGGGCCGATGGCCCGGGAAGAGGGATGTCTCCCCGGCGGGGCCCGAAGATGCACTGCGCCCCCCTGCTCAACCTGACGGATGCGCAGAAGACGAAGATCAAAGCGGTCCGCGAGAAGTACCACTCACAGCACCAGGGGCTGCATAAGAAGATGGAGGCCGAGATCTCGTCCATTCTCACGCGGGAGCAGCGGGATCAACTCTCCAAGATGCGCGATGCCCGCAGCAAGAGGATGGCCTGGCGCCGCGCAGAGCCCCGCACGGGTGGCCCCCGCGCCAAGGCCCGGCGCCTCACGCAGGAGCTGAACCTGACGGCGAAGCAGGAGCAGAAGCTTCAGGAGATCCGCGATGCCCATCGCACGGAGATGCGCTCGCTGATGCAGGACGCTCGCTCCGGCAAGGTGACCCGCGACCAGGCGCGCGAGCGCGCGCAGGCGCTTCGCGAGAAGACCACTCGCCAGATGAACAACGTCCTCACCCGGGACCAGCAGCAGAAGCTGAAGACGCTGCGCGAGCAGCGCGCGGCACGCTTTCGGAAGTGATCACCCAGCGACTACGGCCGGGGGGCCGGTAACCCGCCGCCCCCCGGCCAGACTCCCGGCCCCGAAGGGGCCACACAACTCAGCCCAGGGTGTCCGCACCCTGGGTCATGCACCGCAGTAAGTAACCACGATATCGAAGAGGTTGCACAAACCCTATCACGCATAGTCGGACCCGCGTTGGGGTTCTGAGAGAGGGCCGGCCACGAGGCCCAGGGTCAGGAGACCCTGGGCTGGGATGTCGAACCGCTTCGCGGTCCTCTGAGAGCGTCTCGCTCGAGCGCACAATCCCGGGCAAGCGCGCCTGACCCATCCGTGTCCGGCCCCTCCATCCGTGGTATTGACACAGGCGCGCGGTGATAGACCACGCGCCTATGGGTCGCCCTCCGCATCCGCATCCGTTCCTTTCGTTCATGGTATCGACGCCGGCGCGCGGCTGAGAGATGACCGGTTCCCGCTCTGCTTCATGATTGCTTCATCTTTGCCTGGTAGGATCTAAGCAAGCCTTCCTGGGGGAGGCAACCGATACCCACGACGGCCATGAGGGCCAGGACCGATGAGGAGGTAAGGGAAGCAAACGATGCCGAACAGGAACCGACCACCCCTGCGGGGCCATGAGACCGGCCTCGTGGGTCGCATTGCTGGATGCTGGGCGCCGCCGGTAGGAGAGGAATCGCTCGTGTCCCTTGCCGGAAGGTGCCACGGGGCAACGACCACCGCCGCGCGCTGGCGAAGGCACACCCGCTGGTGCTGGGTGCCGGCGCTCCTCTGCCTCTGCGTCTGGGGGTTGCTGGCTCGCCACCCAGCGGCAGCCGCAGAAACGGCAACCCCGGCGTGGACCTTGGAATCGTGCATCCGCACGGCTTTGGAGCAGCACGGCGATATCCTCTCCGCGCAGGAGAACGTGAGCGCCGCCGAGGCCCAGAGGCGTAGCGCCTCGTCTTCGCTTTTCTACCCGAAGCTCTCGCTGCAATCCACCCACACCGAGGGATACACCGAGACGGAGCGTCAGGGAACGGATCGTTCGAGCCATCAGAACCTGCTCCGGCTGGGCGTCACCTTCTGGGATGGCGGCGTGCAGCGCCAGAACGTGCGCCGGGCACGCGCGGGAGAGGAGAGCGCGCAGGCGGCCCTGGATCGCACCCGCCAGGGCCTGGTCTATCAGGTGACCAGCGCCTATCTCGAACTGCTGCGCGCGCAGCGCGCGCAGGCGGTTGCCGAGCGGAAGCTTTCGCAAGCAGAGGCGCAGAAGGAGATGGTCGAGGCTCGGATCAAGGCGGGCGCTGCCGCGGAGGTGGAGATCTACCCCATCGAGGTGCAGATCGCCAACGCGCGTGTCGAGAAGATCAGGGCAGCCAATGAGGTGCGCGTCGCCGGATCCGCGCTACGCAACGCCATGGGCATAGAGCCAGGCGGCGTGCCCCAGATCACCGATCTCCCAGAGGAGATTGCCGATCCTCCCACCCTGGAGGTCTGCCTCAAAGAGGCAGCCGAGCGCCGGCCGGAGCTTCGCCAGGCAAAGGCGGCACTCACGCAGCAGCAGGCCGGGCTTGACCTGGCGCGCCTCAACCTGAAGCCACAGTTCAACGTCGGGGGTAACCTCGACCGCGGTTTTGCCGGCACATTCAACCCCAACCAGTGGAGCCTGTCGGCGACGCTCTCCTGGAGTCTCTTCGACCGTGCCGACCGCGCCCAGGTGGATGCCGCCCGGGCGAATCTGCGCTCGGCCGAGGAACAGGAGCGACAGGTGATCCGTGATATCGCCGCGGAAGTGGAGCAGGCGCACCTGGCGATGACCAGCACGCGCGAGCGGATCGCCGCCGCCGAGGCGAGCGTGGCGATGGCGAGCAAAAACCTGGAGGTGGCCGAGGCACGCTACAAGCAGGGTCTGGCCATCCCGATCGAGATTGTCGATGCCCAGGTCGCCTTCAGCAACGCGGAGCTGCAGGCGATCAGCGCGCGCTACGACTACCTGCTGGCCCGGACGCAGCTTGAACGGGCCATCGGAGCCCTCTAGCGATGCGCGTGGGGAGAGCGGCCGGCGCAATGGGCAAACGCCCGATGCCGTATCGATGATTCTAGAAGCTCTATGCTCTCCATACTCCCATACCGAGGAGAAAATATGCGAAGGAAACTCATCCCTGTCCTGATCCTCGCTGGCGTCGTCGCTGGCGGCATCCTGGCGCTACGCGCCCGGGTTGGCTCGGAGCAGAGGCCGGACTTCCGCACCGCCCGAGTAGAGCGCGGTGACATTACGGTCACAGTTAGCGCCACCGGAACGCTTCAGCCACTGACCACGGTGGATATCAAGTCGCGAGCCGGCGGCCGGGTGGACGTGCTGGCGGTAGATGTCGGCAGCGTGGTGAAGCCGGGACAGTTGATCGCCAAGATTGACCCGACCGACACGCTCGCCAATGTGCGCACGGCCCAGGCGGACGCGACCGCCTCGCGGGCAAGGGTGGAGCAGGCGAACACGAACCTGCACCTGCAGAAGCTGCAGAGCGAGGCGCAGATTCGCCAGGCCGAGGAGGCGCTGAGATCCGCGCGAGCGCGGCTTGCGCAGGCCGAAAAGCAGGCCAAGGTCCAGCCAAACCTGACGAAGAGCAGCATCGCCCAGGCACAGGCCGCCTACGACTCGGCTATCCAGGCGCTGCGCCAGCTGGAGACGGCGACGGTGCCCCAGACACGCGCCAGCGTGAAATCGGCGCATGATGAAGCCCGCGCCAGCCTGGCAACCGCGGAGGAAAACCTCCGAATGCTGGAGAAGGCGACGCTTCCTCAGGAGCGCGCCCAGGCACAGGCCGCCTACGACCAGGCCCAGGCCAACGTCGAGATCGCGGCCAAGAACCTGAAGCGCCAGCGGGAACTGCGCGCCCAGGGCTTCATCGCCCAGAGTGCTGTGGAGGAGGCCGAAAACCGCCACGAGCTCGCCGTGGCTCAGGCGGCAACCGCGAAAGAGAAGATGGACACCCTGGAGGACCAGCAAGCCTCCAGCCTTCAGAGCGCCCGGCATCGCGTGGATCAGGCCCGCGCCGCTCTCGCCAACGCGCAGCGCCGCCTCGAGACCCTGGATGCCGATCTGTCGGCCCAGGTCTCGGCGGCGAAGGCCCGCGTGGCGCAGGCCAAGGCGCAGTTGGAGAATGCGCGCGCCGGCACGGTGCAAGACCAGCTGAAGCAGGACGACGTGGCAGCCGCGCGCGCGGCAGTACAGCAGGCAGAGGCTGCCTTGTCCAGCGCACGCGCGAGCGCGCTCCAGGTGCAGGTTCGCGCGGCCGATATCGAGACGGCCCGCGCCCAGGTAGCCAGCAGCGACGCGAGGCTGCAAAACGCCAACATTCAGTATGAGCAAACGGTGATCACCGCACCCCGCGCTGGCGTCGTCCTCCAGAAGTACGTGGAGCAAGGCACCCTGATCACCTCCGGCATGTCGGCCGTGACCCAGGGCACCAGCATCGTGCAGCTCGGCGATATCAGCCGCATGTTCGTGGACGTCCTCGTGGATGAGGCGGATATCGGCTCGGTGGAGGTTGGGCAGGAGGTGGATATCACCGTAGATGCCTATCCCGATGAGCACTTCGAGGGCAAGGTGACCCGCATCTACCCGCAGGCAGAGACGGTCCAGAACGTCACGGCCGTCAGAGTCACGGTGGAGGTGGAGAACCCGGACACGCGCCTGAAGCCCGCCATGAACGCCTCCTGCGAGTTCCGCGTGGACCAGGCGCTGGGAGTCCTCGTGGTGCCCGTCGAGGCGGTCCAGGAAGATGACGAGGGCCAGCCGACAGTCACCGTGCTGGAGGGCGGCACGCCGGTCGAGCGCCCCGTGGAGACGGGCCTATCGGATGACAGCAGCATCGAGATCCGCTCGGGCTTGAAGGAGGGAGAGACGGTCGTCACCGCGGTCATCATGCCAGACGCGGGGAGGGGTCCCGGAGGCGGCCAGCAGGGCACCGGCGGGCGCGGAGGTCGCCGCGGTCCGATGGGCGGGATGCCTCGCGGCCGATAGGAAGAAGGGGCCGATGATCGAGATTCGCGAGATCCGCAAGACGTATCAAATGGGAGAGGTCTCCGTGCATGCCCTGCGCGGAATCACGCTCACCATCGACGCGGGCGATATGGTCGCCATCATGGGTCCTTCCGGATCGGGCAAATCGACGCTGATGAACATCCTGGGTTGCCTCGACTCGGCGGACGAGGGAAGCTACCGGCTGGATGGCGTCGATGTGGGAAGCCTGGATGATGATGGGCTGGCGGCGATCCGCAACCGGAAGATCGGCTTCGTCTTCCAGAAGTTCAACCTGCTGCCGCGCACCACGGCGCTGCACAACGTGGAGATCCCGATGCTCTACGCTGGCGTGCCGCGCGCGCAGCGGCAGGAGCGCGCCCAGTGGGCACTCGAGGTCGTGGGCCTTGCCGACCGGATTCACCACCAGCCCAACGAGCTCTCGGGCGGGCAGCAACAGCGCGTGGCAGTCGCCCGCGCGCTGGTCAACGACCCGGTGATCCTGCTGGGTGACGAACCCACCGGCAACCTGGATACGCGCACCGGCGAGGAGATCATGGCGATCTTCCAGGATCTCAACCGCCACGGAAAGACCGTGATCCTGGTCACGCATGAGCCCGATATCGCCGCGCACTGCAAGCGCGTGGTGCGCTTCCGTGATGGCCAGGTTCTGAGCGATGAGCGAGTGAGCGAGCCCCTCGATGCCGTGGAAGTGCTGCGCCAGTTGCCCGTGGAGGAAGAGCAATGAACCTGTGGGAGAGCATGCGTGTGGCCCTCACGGGTCTCGCCGCGAACAAGATGCGCTCGGCGCTGACCATGCTCGGCGTGATCATCGGGGTCGCGGCGGTGATCGCGATGATGGCCATTGCCCAGGGCGCGCGCGCCGATACGATGAAGCGCATCGAGGCGATGGGCACCAACAGCCTGATGGTGATTCCCGGGCAGTCGCGGCAAGGCCGGGTGAGAGGTGGATTCGGCAGCAGCCAGTCGCTGACGGTAGGAGATGCCGAGGCGATTGCGAAGCTCGGACCGCCCATCGTGCGCGTCTCGCCTGAAGTGAGCCGGGCCGAACAGGTGAAGTATCACAACGCCAACACCAACGTCTCGATTCAGGGCACCGGCGCCGACTACTGCGAGATCCGCAACTTCACCGTCGAGCGCGGGCGCTTCTTCTCTCAAAGCGATGTCGAGGCGATGCGCCGCGTCTGCGTCATTGGCCCAGACACGGCCACGAACCTCTTCGGGCAACAGAACCCGGTGGGCAAGCGGATCCGCATCGCGGGCAATACCTTCCAGGTGCTGGGCGTCATGAAGGCCAAAGGCACCCAGGGCTGGATGAACCCCGACGATCAGATCTTCGTGCCCTACACCACCGCCATGCGCCGCCTCTTCGGCATGGAATACCTGCGCATGATCAGCGTGCAGGTGACGGAGATGAGACAGTCCGAAGAGGCCATCGATATGATCAGCCGGGTGCTGCGCCGCCGCCACCGCATCGCGGCGGGGGGCGAGGATGACTTCTTCGTGCGCAGTCAGGCGGAGATGATGGAGG
>DUUU01000160.1 GCA_012841485.1 Armatimonadota bacterium | reverse complement strand
TGCATCTTTTAGCTCTCGTAGTGTCCGTTCTGTTGCCATCTGTCTCCCCTCTTTCTCCGCGTGGTGGCTTGTAAGTCTGGGTCTTACTCATCCTCTTCTGCTATGATAGCCTGTGCTACCAATAACTGCTCGGGGCTAATCCACTCCATAGCGCAGAGGCCATCTAGTATGCAGCCGCAGGTTGTCTCTGCAACGAGGCCCCCGCGCATGACAGCGCCCCGCATCGCTGCGACCAGCGCGGCGAAGCTAATGTCCGTCCCGGCATTCAGTTTGTCAATCTGGTCTTTCATGGTTGCAATAGTCATGGTCACTCCCTCTTTCTCCGCGTGTCGGATGCGCGGCCCCCGTGTAGGGTTCTTAGCGCCACGCGCCCCGCTCGGCGCTGGCATGTGCCTCCGCCTCTAGGACTGCTATCAATTCCGGGTGCGCGGCGTCGAACTCGCGCAGCGCCCGGTGCGCGGCATCGAGTTTGGCATCTGCTGCCGCAAACCGCTGGCCGGCATCCGGGCTATTGCTGTAGCGGTAGATCACATCGCTGCGCCCGATGGCGCAGGCGCGGATGTGATTCGCGAGCCACTGGCGCTGGCCGCGCTGCCAGCGTATGGTCTGCTGCTCGTGGCTGTCCCAATCGGGAATGTCGCTAGTGCGTACTGCTACTGCCTGCGCCCCCAGGTACCCGATGGTTAGTAGTCCGCCGCCCGCGCCGTTCTCCTCGATGTCTACCGTGTACTCCCCTGCCGCCGGGCCATCCAGAATCTCGATGTGCAGTTCGGTCTGGCTCGTCCAGTTGAATCTCTTTGTTGCCATCTGTCTCTCCCTCTCTCCGTCTGGTTTGCTTGCCCCTCTCCCCCCTGCCATTATCATTATACCTATATCGGCATATCCTGTCAAGGGGGTTTGGGGAAAATAATTAAAGTTTTTTTTCGGGGGGGATAGGGCCGCGAAAAGGGGATAAACAAGCGGTTTCGTGGGGGTGGGGGAGGCAGGGGGAACTATTCGGTAGCCCAGTATTCTCGCGCCGGAGGCACCTCGGCCAACTCCCAAAAGATGCGCAGGCCAGCAAACACAGCGGCGCGGTGCTCGGCAGTTGCACCCGCTGACCGCTCCCAGTTGGGCAGCAGGAGTATGGCGTCACAGTGGGGCAGCCAGTCGAGGTCGGTCTGGAGGTAGACAGAATCGGGGATGTCGGGGAAGTGTTGCTCCGCGTGCGCGGTCATGGTATGCGGGCAGAACGGCGCATAGCCCAGGCGCAGGAGTTCGCCCATCGCCTGGCGAGCCACCTCAATATGTGCCGCCACGCCCTCGCGGGTAGCAGCGCGGTACGGCCCGGCAATGTAGACTCGTGGTCGGCGCGGGAGGCCCGCCAGGTCGTGGATCATCATCGCCCAGCGGGCGGCGTGAGGTAAGGCCTCACCCTCCTGGCTCTCCTCACCTACGGCATACGCGAACCCGTCGAGGGCCTCCTCCAGCGCGTACACCCGCATGGGTAGCTCAGCGCAGGGCCGGTAGTGCGGATCGCGTCCGATCTTCGCAACGGCGGCGGACATGCGCGAGAGGATAGCGGCGCGGTACTGCTCAGGTAGCCCGTGCACTTCACCGGCTAGGTCCACGGCCTCCTCCCAGTCAGCTTGCTGCAGGCCGTCGCTGTCAGGCTCCGCGTAAGTCTCCATAGTCTAGTCCCCCTCTATACGTTGGCTCGCACGTCCTTCTTGCGCGTTGACAACTCAATACCGGTCACGCCCAGCGCGGACGGGCGCAAGGCCATGTCGACCGGATAGCCCCGGTAGCCGTGGAAGCTAGGACAGAGCGCGAGGTGCTTCATCACGTTGCGTACTGCGCCGTCGTCCTGAATCTCACGCTCTATCAGTTTCACCGTGGCCTCGAAGTGCAGGTGCCCGACCGTCACGAGGTCAGCGCGGGCGATGGCGGCGATACTCTCGCCCCGGTTCAGTTTCGCGCCGTCAGTACGGGCGGCGCCTGCGCCGTGGTGGTGGAAGTGCTTGTACGAGATGTTGCCGAGCTTGTGCAGAATGTGTCCGCCCATCGCCGCGAAAAAGGGCAGCCCTAAACGGTCAGCTAACTCACGCGCCGGGCTGTACCCGGCGTCCTCGGCGCGGTTCAAGCGGCGTTCGTGGTTGCCGTCAAAGACACAGATACCCTGGTCACCGATAGTCGAGAGGTGCTTCGTCAATAAGTCGAGTGCGACAGTAAGTGGGAGGAACTGCTCAGAGGACGAACCAGGCGAGGACTTACAGTGGAGGTCTATGCTGTCGCCGGCCAGGAACCAGCGCGTGTTGCGGTGCCGCTTGATCCACCCCACTAGCTTCTTGAACCGTGCCCAGTCGCAGGCGATGTGACCGCAGTGTATGTCGGCGATGGGCATGAGCAGACCACGAGCGGCCCGCTCCGGGAGGTTCCACTCATAGACCAGGGCCTTCTCCGGTGTCTCAGAGTGCGAGGTATACGCCTCGTCCCATTCCTCCAGGCTCCGCTCCGGCCACTGCTGAAAGTTGCTGCCTCCGCGCCTCGGCGAGTCCCGGCCCAGTAACACTAGCCCGTTAGCGAGGAACCATCCCCTCGTGGTCGTATTGTTGACGCCGAGGAAGTCGGCGGCGGCAGTGGCGTTACCGTCAAACGCCTTGTGGAGAATGTGCGCGTATAGCTCTGGGTAGAGGCGCTTGATCTGGCACCGGCTGCCGCGCAGCCCTGCGGCCTCTAGCTCGGCGACAGTCCAGGGTAGTTCGTGCGTATCGGTTGCCATGCAAAGAATCCCTTTCCGGCCCCCCGTGCAGCAGCCGCGTCGCCTAGCCTATTGTTGCCGGCATTGTTGATTATTGTTGATTATTGTTGATAGTGCTACTCGGTCTGCGTATCTACAGATTCCGCCAGCGCCAGTGAAGCACATTGTCAGCTTCGGCGCCCAGGTCGGCGAACTCGGGATCGAACAGCGTGGTGAATCGCGCGCGTTCGTAGCCTAGCAGCGCGGCGCGGCTATCATAGAGAGAGAGGTAGGGCAGATCGCGGCTCGCAATATAGGCCCAAACATCCAGCCACCGCCAGTGTTGGAGGGGCCAGCATTCGCCTAGTTTGGGGCAGATCATCTCGCGGCGCTTGAGCCGCCGCCGCCGCTTAAGCGATTCCTCGGCGCGCAGGCCCACGAACTGCACATCGAAGCCCTCTGTCTGGGCCAGGCGTGGCAGCAAGCCTTCAATCAATTCGCGCCCCATGACGTTGATGGCTTGGCGCTTGAGTTCGTCATAAAGCGGCGATGTCTCTATTCGCAGGTTGGCCCCCATGCTCCGGGCGATTGCTACCAACTCCTCGTGCACTGGCCGGGGGATGTAGTAGCGGCCGTAATCCCAATGGAGCACTTCGATGTCGGGGGCCTGAGCGAGTACTAGATGTAACATCACGGTAGAATCCTTGCCGCCACTATAGCTGATCAGGGGCCGCTGATAGTTTGCCAGGGCATGG
>DUUU01000159.1 GCA_012841485.1 Armatimonadota bacterium | reverse complement strand
TGTCGCGCATCTCGCGCTCGATGGAGGCGTCTGTGGCGCCACGCCACCGCGCGCTATCGGCGTAGAGGCCCCATGTGCGCGAGGCCGGCCGCTCCAGCCGAAACGGGAGCACCTTCACCAGCAGCTTCAGCTGCGACGCCTGGGCATTCTCCGGTTGATAGGTGACCAACCCGCGGTAGTCGCCCGCGGGGGTGCCGGGAGGAATGTGAAGGGTGAGCCAGTATTGCGAGATGCGACCGGTCGGGATCGTCGCCGTGGTGACCGGCTCCAGCAGCTCCGGGATCAGGCGATAGGTGGCACTCTGATCCTCGGTGCGCTGAGGCCAGAAGCGAGCCAGGCGCACCTCGACGCTGGAGGGATTGATGACTCCGCCTCCGCCAACGCGCGAGAGGAGCCCTACCTTCACGTGCGCCTTCTGGAGGGGCTTGAGAGTGTAGACGCCGAAGGTCGCCGGCTCATCCTCTCCGGGCGTCGCCCAGACATACAGCGGGCGCCCGATATCCTCCTTGGGCGGTTCGTAGTTGTAGGGGAAGGCCTCGTGGTAGACCCGTGAGAAGAGGACATAGCCACGCGCGCGCTGGCTCTTGTTCAGCGGCGCTTTCTTCGTCTGCGGGCGCGGCGACGCCTCCATGAAGCAGCGGTTGCCCTCCAGATAGAAGCTCCTGTCGGCCGTGGCGAGCGTTTTGCCCCCCCGACTCACGAGGCTGAGCGCCATCCGGTAGAGCCCACTCGGAATGTCCGCCGGGGGCTTCAGCGGCAGCACCTCTCCCGTGGGGTGGCCGATCTCCTCCTTGAAGGCCGGTTGGCTTTGCCCCTCCCGATAGAGGGCCCGATGCACACTCACCTGAGAGTAGCAGGTTGGGTCTATTCCCAGCCGGGCGCACAGTTGGTAGCTCGCGCCTGAATCATCCGTCTGGGACTGGCAGATCAGCTCCATGAGGGGCCGCTTGTCTCCTACGTGCGCGAACCCGTTCGCGGCATGGATCTGCTGCACATGCGTTGCCACGATAGCCCCTTGCTGATCCTGCAAAGTGGTCTTCAGCTCATAGGCGCCAGAGGCGAGGTGATTGGGCAACAGGATGCGCACCCGCCCCGTCGTGAACGGCGAGGGGCGTGTTGTCCACATCGCGCGTGAGGCACCCGCGCGTCTCATCAGTGCGCGCACGAAGCGATCGGGCTGTGGCTCTATAGCGATCACTGCCTCGATGGTCGCGGAGCGGTCGCTGTCACTCATCAGGAGCGCGCCGCTCCCAGGGTAGTGGATGAAGGGAAGCGCCATGCCACCGGGATCCGGCGCCAGAAACGGCGGGATCTCGGCGCTGAAGGCCAGACGCACGCTGGTGAACCCCTTTTCTCCCGCTGGCTCGGCCGATACCGACCAGAAGCGGTCGCTCCTCTTCGCGTCAACCGTCACCTTCAGGAGCGTGTCCTCGCCCGTGGAGAGTGTGGCGCTGGCCGCCGGCTTTCCCGCCGGGTCGCGTACGACGGCCTTCCCGGCTCCGCCCTCAGCACGGGCGGTGAGGGTGAAGGAGCGAGTGCCTTTTGGCACGAGGAAGGACTGCTGGCCCGCGCCGCGGTCGAGATGCGCCGGTGCGCTCGGCGTGGCATGCGCTCCGATACCGGCGTTGCGTACCTCCAGGGTAGCGGGCGTTCGGCCCGCCTCAATCTGCAGGAGACAACGCACCCCGGCGGGGATGGTCCATGCCACCTCTTTGCCAGGAGCGCAAGCGCCTGCGTGGATCTCGTGGCCATTCGCGCGAACCGCCCGATAGCGAACGCTCTGCGACTCGCCGGCATCGGCGCGCAAAACCACGTCCGCCTGGACGCCTGCGACCGGAAGGATGACCAGAGTGTTGTTGCCGCGCAGCTGGAGTGCCGCGCGACTGGCAGCGCCTGTTCCGTTCTTCGCATGCACCAGGGCGCTCAGGGTCGCCGGCGTCAGGCTCCCGGCGGCCGCGGCCTGAGCCGCCGGCAGTAGCAGGATGCAGAGTGTGACGACCTGGAAATACCAGTGCCGCGTGTGCTCTCTGGGGCTGGAAAACGGCATTCGGATCTGTCCTTTTCATCAGCTTGCCAAGAAGGTATGCTCTGTGTGGTTCCCTTTGGCTTGAGTTGTGGAGGTACAGGGTCTGATTTGCGTGCGGCTAGAAGCGCCGGATACCGTCCCTTTCGCTCCTGGCGCCCCGGATCCTTCCCGCCGGTGCCGGCCGGGGCAGGGCGGCACGTAGTCACGCCGAAAGGGAGAGTATGGGCGAGCAAGGAGGGCGGGTCGTCGCATTGCGGATGGTGGTTCGGCCAGCGAGGCTGCGGGTGGTGCTCGACACCAACCTCTTCGTGGCGGCCTACTGGAATCCGCGCAGCGCGCCGGCGCGCGTGCTGGAGGCGTGTGAGGAGAGCCAGTTGCGGCTTCTCTATAGCGCCGCCATCCGCCGGGAGATGGACTACATCTTGCGCAAGGCCCATACAAGCGAGGCGTTTCAGCACCGGGTGAGCCTGTTGCTGGAGGACGCGGAGGAAATATGCCCCACGCGCAGCCTCCGCCTCGTGCAGGCGGACCCGGACGACGACAAGTTCCTGGAGTGCGCCCTCGAGGGAGACGCCGACTACCTCATCAGCAGTGATGCCCACCTTCTGCGCCTGGGAACGATCAACGGGGCGCGCATCATCAAGCCGGGCGCGTTCGCGCGCGCGCACCTCGCGTGAGTGGCCAAAGCGCCCCGGAAACGTCCCGCTCTGTTCCAGGACCGGGGGGCGCCACGTAGGAGCGAGCGGCCTATGGCGTGCCGCGTTCGGCCTCATCACTCTGTGCGCTCATCGCCCCATGCGTTCTTGGCCCTGCCGCGACAAGGCGCTTGAAGGCAACCACCTTGTCGAGCACCTCTGCGACGCTCTCCTTGACCAGGATCTTCTTCCCCGTGGTCATGGAGAGAAGGGTATCCGGGGTAGCTTCGATGCTCTCCACCAGGTCGCAATTCACTACGATCGGGGCGCTATCCAGACGTGTCAGATGGATCACGGGTTGCTCCTCAAGCGGCCGCAAAGAGATCCGCCTGCGTGCGAAGGTGCGCGCGCAAGCGCATCATCGCCTTCGTATGGATTTGCGAGACGCGCGCCTCGGTCAGGTTCATCACCTGCCCGATCTCCGGCAGCGTCAGCTCCTCGATGTAGTAGAGGCTGAGGAGAAGGCGTTCCTCCGGAGGCAACATGCGGATCCCCTCGATGAGGACGCGGCGTTGCTCGGCCGTCCCCGTGCTTCCCGGATCGGCCGGCGATGGTGCCTCGTGGTTGTTGACCGGCGGCATCAGGATCAGGCTATCCGACGCCTCCTCGAGAGGGGCGTCGCTCTCCGGCAACGCGGTTCCACCGCTCTCGATGCAGATCAGCACCTGCTCGATCTCCTCCTCGCTGAGGCCGCTGGCGGCCGATACCTCCTCCATCGAAGGGTGCCGGCCCAGGCGCTGCTGCAGGTCACGCACCGCTCGTTCGATGGCGTCTGCCGCGGCGCGCCATGACCGACGCTGCTCCCGCCGCGCCCGGATCGCGTTGAGAATGGCCCCGCGAATGTGGAGCCTCGCATAGGACTCGAAAGAGCGCCCGGGACAGGCGTCATACTTCTCCACGGCGTCGATCAAGCCGATGATGCCGTAGGAGATCAGGTCGTCGCGGTCAACACCTGCTGACCCGGTAAGCCCCAATCGATCGGCGACGCAGCGAACGAGAAAGGCGTGGCGGAGGATGAGCTCCTCTCGCGCGGCATGGTCACCGGTCTCCTTGTAGAGTCTCCAGAGTTGGTCGCACTCCATGAGTGTCAGCCCTCCCATGGAGTGATGATGCAATCGGAGTGCCGCGGTCCGGAGAGGCGGACCGGCGTCGGAGGCATCTTCTGCCCGTGGGGGGGTGCAACCGGTGGGCTATGGGCAGGCGCGACTAGTCGATTCGGCCACTCTCGACCAGGCGCACGAGCGTCTCCACGACGATGGGATCGAACTGCGTGCCGCTGTGCTTCTTCAACTCATCAATCGCGACGGAGACTGGACGGCTGCTGCGGTAGCCCCGGTCCGAGGTGATTGTTTCGAAGGCATCGGCCGCGGCGATGATGCGGGAAGGGAGGGGGATGGCATCGCCTCGCAGTCGATCCGGATACCCGGTGCCGTCATATCGCTCGTGGTGATGGCGGATGATGGAGGAGAGGTAGCGGAGGTCCTCGATCTGCGCGATGATCTCGCCGCCTTTGGCCGCGTGCTCTCGCATGACCTGCCACTCGTCGTCGGTGAGCCCTCCCGGCTTGCGGAGAATCGCATCAGGAGTCCCAATTTTCCCCACATCGTGCATCCACGCGGCCAGTTCGATGACGCGCATCTCCGCTTCCGGCTGCTGCAACGCGGCGCCGATCTGGAGCGAGATATTGGCAACGCGCCGCGAATGTTGGGCAGTGTAGTGCTCCTTGGCATCCACCGCGGTGAGCAACGAGGTGATCGCTTGGAAGAGGATCCGACCGCTCCGCTCCGATAGCCGATCCCTCTCCAGGCGCTTCCGTTCCAGGTTGCGCTCGACGACAATCGGGATATCGCGCATGCGAAACGGCTTGGTGATGAAGTCGCTCGCGCCCCGGCGCAGCCCTTCTCGCATCAGGTCTACGGTGCCGAAGCCGGTGAGCATGACGATGGGCAGCTCCGGAAAGATGCCGTTCGCGGTCTCTGCCAGCGTGAGGCCATCCATCTCTGGCATGTAGGCATCGCTGATCACCAGGTCGCAGACGCTCTCGCGCAGGATCCGCAGGCCATCCAGTGGACTCGTCGTGGTTGTCACGGCATAGCCAGACTGCCGCAGACCGGCGGCCATCACCTGGAGCACCATGGCATCGTCATCCACCACCAGGATGGATACAGGCCGCGAACGCGTTTGCTCGGATACCTCGGCGACCATCAGGGATCCCCCTTCTCTAAACTCCTATCTGTGCAGCGTAGCGCCGCCCGAACGCACGATCTCCGTGACGCGCACCCCGAAGCTCTCGTCGATCACCACCACCTCGCCGCGGGCGATCAGGCGGCTGTTGACCAGCAGATCGACGGGTTCTCCCGCCAGCTTCTCAAGCTCTACGACCGAACCGGTGCCAAGCCCCAGCACTTCGCGCACCGAGAGTTGAGTCCGGCCCAGCTCCACCGTCACCTGAAGGGGCACATCCAGCAGCAGATCGATGGAGGAGCCACCCGCCTGGGTAGACGAGGCCGGGAGTGGGGAGAAGATCGCGGGACGCACGGAAGGCCCCGCCGTGCTGCCGGCGCCGCCCCGCGCGGCATCCCCCGCATCTGGCTCGGGTGGGGTGATCTGGAGCCCAGGCACATCATAGGGGAGGGTTGACGCTGCGGCGCGCGCGGAGGAATCGGATGGGGTCTCGCTCGGGGCGGCCCCTTCTTCGGCGCTCGCCTCCGGGGGCGGCGCGGGGGCCGTCTCGGAGGGGGTATCGGCGCTTGGTTCCCTGGCAGCGGCCTCCGCTGCCGGGGCCGCATCCCCCGGCTGTGGTGCCGCCGCCTTCTCTGAACTCTCGGCAGGCGCCGGCCCGGCGCCCTCCGCCTGCTGCAGCAGCGCGTCGATCATCTCCTGGCTGAGAGGCTGATCCGTCATCGTACCCAAGCTCCTCTACCTAAGAATCTGTCCGGCGTGACGGCCGGACAGACGCGATCCCTGATCCGGGAATGACTTCCTGGATAGGCGCCTTCATGGGGCGGTCGCAGCGTGCCATCGCCCATGCACCGCCGGGGGACCGGGTGTGCCCCAGCGAGCAGGCGGCACGCGCTCCGGGTCGACCCGGATCCCCGCGCCCACCCCGCACGCCCATCCCTGCCTGCCCATGTCCCCCCACCCGATAGCCGAGGTGCCCCTTTTCTGTATCGGCAGGCCGGCGCGCCAGCTTTAGCAGCTCAACCCGAAAGCGTCTCATGCGAGGTAGTCGATCCCGGCGATCCGGGGCGAGGGGTGCCGCGGCGTTGATGGAGCAGGGGAGGGTGGCAGAGACTCGCCAGGAGTCTGCCGGCCCCATCCGGGCGTCTCCTCCTGATTCGCCTGGGCTGGGTGGCCATCGGAATGCCCCAGGCCCATGCTGATCTCCAACGACTGGACCGGCAGCCCGCAATCGAGGAGCGCTGAGCGCAACACCCCGGCCTGGCCTTCGAGTAGTTGGCACGCCGCCGCAGTTTCGGCGCTCAGGCGGGCAACCAGGACGCCATCCTGCAGCGTGACCTGGAGACGAATCTGTCCCAGTTCAGGGGGATCGAGGCGCACGTCCACGGTTCCGCCATCGCCTCGCAGGCGCAGGTGCGCCGCCGTCACGATCTGCTCCGCGGGGCCATCCAGCGTGAGCCCCTCACGTAGCGTGGGCGTGGCGGCGCGCTCTGACCCGGCCCCGCTGGGACTGGTACTGGTGAGCGGTGTCGGATCGAGAACCCCCTGCTGTGGACGCAGACTCACGGTGTCGCGCGCGTCCGCGGGCTCGCCCCTCTCCGCCGCAAGGACGTCGGCGGTCGGGTCATTCTCTCGCGCCGCTTCGGCGGAGTAGGCGTCTTCGGGAAGCGGATGCAGCAGGTTCTGCACGGGGACCGTGCCGCGAAGCAGGGTGAGTTCCCGCCCGCGCGGGTCTGCCGCCGCTTGTGCTGTCTCCTCGCCAGCGGGGATCCGAGCATGCTCCGTGCTCTCCACGAAGCGGAGCGCGCTGTCTGCCGTGCCATCGGGGGCGCGGCCCGTCAGTGGCACCTCGCGCTGCGTTGGACCCGCCGGCAATATGGTCTCCGCACCCTCTGCGGGGCGATTGCGAGAAGCGGCGCGGATGCCCTGCAGGATTGCCCGTCGTGGTTCCCACGCCGTTTCCACGGGGTCAGGGCCCGCCGGTCTGTCGGGGGAGTCCGCACTCGTGGCGCTCGCCGCTGGAACCGCGTCCGGATCGAGGATGAGATCCTCCGGGGGGATGACCCGGTTGATCAGCGCGAGATGGGGCTCCGCTGGCTTGTTGCTTGCCCCTGGTGAGGTCACCGTGCTGGTCGCCGCCGGATGCCCGGATGGCTCTGGCGCCGCGGGCGCGACGAGTGCTTCCCCTATCCGCGAGGGCTCCATGCTCTCTCTCGCGGGAGAGGGATCCGCAGGGCGGATGGAGGTTGGTGACTCCTGGGCTGGAGCAAGCGTTCCGGGCCGCTCCGGAGTGGCCTCTCGCGCGCTATCCGTGGGTTGGGATGCCACGTGAACCGAAGCGG
Source organism: Armatimonadota bacterium (assembly GCA_012841485.1). The sequence continues at coordinate 3,253 of DUUU01000159.1, read as the reverse complement.
TTTCTGGAACCGCCCGGCTGTTGCCTCCGGTCTCGACTGGTGTCGTCTGTGCTGGAGCCGGCGCCTCGCGCGAGGGGGTATTTTCCAATGCTTCGGTGCCCGCGCTGGCGCGAGTCTCATGAGCCGGTGCTGCCTTCTCCTCTCCCGCGACTGGCGTGGAACGGCTGTCTGGGCTCTCCCACGGGTGATGCGAGCGCATGGCGTCCGGTGCGCGCGCCACCAAGCGATCTGGCGAGCTGGCCACGGCGTCGCTTGTCGCAGGCGCGGCCCGCTCGGGAGCGGGTTGGGGAATCGGCGCCGGCAATAGCGCCGGATGGAGAGCGTGCGCTGCCAATTCCCCAGGACCCTGATCCGCGATGGGTGGGTTAGGAGCCGGCGCGTCCACCTCCTCGTCGGGAGGGTTCTTCTCGGGGCCGGTTACGGGCCGCGCGGCATCCGATATCGGTTGCCCTTCACGGGGGCGCGCCTCCGCCCGGCCGGTGTGATGGGCGTTCCCATCGACTGCCGCGTGAGTGGGGAGCGCGTCCTCACTCACGACCACGTCCGCGACGGGTACGGAAGCCGCCACGGCCGGCTCTATCAGAGTCTCTTCAAGCAACCGCGAGAAATCGGCATCGGCCGTAACAGGCGCGGGCAGCGCGGAAGGGAAGGAATGGCCGGATATGGGAGGCTCTATCGGCACGGTCACCACTCGCATGCTCCTTCGGTCGAAGTATCACCGGCGCTCCTGAGGGACCGCCACCTCAGAATTCGGCAAGGAAGGAGCAGAGCTTAACGCCACAGGTGGAGCAGATGCCGCAAAGGTCGGCCGGGCCCGGTGAGGGGTTCGCTGCGCCCCCGTCTGGCCGCGCCCGCTCACCGGCCTCGAAAACAGCGGGCTACTCTTCTCTTGGGGAGCTCTCCGGGAAGTGGTTCAGAGGACCGCGACCGCGGCCCAGGCCGGGTGCCGTCTCGATTGCCTGGCGGACATACTCCACGCCCCGCGAGACGGCGAGGGGAAGGGAGACGCCACGGGCCAACCCGGCGGCGATTGCCGCCGAGAGCGTGCATCCCGTGCCGTGCGGGTTATCCGCCGGGAGGCGGCGCGCGCGGAACGCGTGAAACTCGCCGCCATCAAAGAGGATATCGACCATCTCATCTCCGGAGAGATGCCCGCCCTTGACGAGCGCGGCGCTGGCTCCCATCTCCACCAGCGCGATGGCAGCCGCGCGCATCTCGGCCTCGTTCTTCACCGGCCGGCCCGTGAGTACCTCCGCTTCGGCCAGGTTCGGGGTGATCAGGTCAGCGAGCGGGAGCAGCCGCGAGCGCAGAGCCGCGACCGCATCGGGATGCAGCAGAACGTCGCCAGATGAGGCCACCATCACCGGATCGACGACCAGGGGGTGCAGGTTGAACTCGGTGACGCACGCGACCACCGTATCGATGAGAGCGGCGTTGGCAAGCATGCCGGTCTTGGCGGCGTGTGGATGTAGGTCTGTGGCAACGGCCTGGATCTGTGCCGCCACCAGCGTCGGATCGAGGGCATCCGCGCGTTCCACCCGGAGGGTGTTCTGGGCCGTGATGGCCGTGATAGCGGAGGTGCCGAAGACGCCAAAGGCGGCAAAAGTCTTGAGATCGGCCTGGATGCCGGCGCCTCCACCCGAGTCGGAGCCGGCGATAGTCAAAGCGATATGCATCATCTCTCTCCGCGTCCAATCATAGCATCTCTGAGGGCCGCGGTCAACCACTCGGTCGGCACGCTGTCGAAGGGTGTAGTGCGCGCGCTCGTGCGGCGGGAGGCTTCTGTTGATCCGCGCAGGGGGATCCGCTATAATCTAGAGGAACGAGAAGGCATGCGCTCCCGGGCTCGTCGGCGGCAGCGCCGTGAGTGACCCGAGGGGCGCAGGGGTGTTCCATTTGGGTTCGGACGCCATCGTGGCCCGTCATCCTGGGCGCAGCCAAGCATCTCCCTTTCGGGGGGTGTTTCGCTACGCTCAGCGTGGCGACCTTGCCTCGCGGTGCCATCCCCAACGCGAACGCCGGGGCGGAGCCTGGCCGGCCTCCGCCTGACAGCTCACTACGGCCGCCAAGAGGACTCTATGCTTCGTGTGATCCCGCTCGGGGGCGTTGCCGAGATTGGGAAGAATATGACGATTGTCGAGCAGGACGATGATATCCTGATCGTCGACTGCGGGCTCATGTTCCCCGAGAACGATATGCTCGGGGTCGACATCGTCATCAACGATTTTCGCTACCTCATCGAGCGTGCCGACAAGGTGCGTGGTGTCATCCTGACCCACGGCCATGAGGACCACATCGGCGCGCTGCCATACCTCCTGCGTGACCTGAACGTGCCGATCTGGGGCACGCGGCTCACCCTTGGCCTGGTGGATGCCAAACTCTCCGAGTGGGGCCTGGTGGATCAGACGACCAAGCACCTCATCGAGGCGGGCGAGACCGTCACGATCGGGCCGTTCACCATCGACACGATGCACGTCGGCCACAGCATCCCCGATGGGATTGGCCTCGGCATCCATACCGAGCAAGGCATCATCGTCCACACCGGCGACTTCAAGTTCGATCCCACCCCGGTGGATGGCCGGATGACGGACTTTGCCGGCTTCGAGCGCCTGGGCGATCAGGGCGTGCTGCTCCTGATCACCGATACGACCAACGTGGAGCGGCCCGGCTATGTGCCCTCGGAACGGATTGTCGGGCAGACCTTCTACGATGTCTTCCGGCGCGCGGAGCGCCGGGTGATCATCGCCACGTTCGCATCGAACATTCACCGTATCCAGCAGGCGATTCAGGTCTCCGCCGACTTCGGGCGCAAGGTGGCGATCCTGGGGCGCAGCATGGCGGCAAACACCGACATGGCATCCCAGCTTGGCTACCTCGACGTGCCTGCCGATACCCGCATCGCGGTGCCGGAGATCGACTTCCTTGCCGGCAATCAGGTCACCATCCTGACGACGGGGAGCCAGGGCGAGCCGATGTCGGCGCTCTCGTTGATGGCTTCGGAGGAGCACAAGAAGGTACAGATTCAGCCAGGTGATACGGTGATCATCTCGGCCACACCGATCCCGGGGAACGAGGATCTGGTGAACCGCACGATCAACCACCTCATTCGCTTGGGTGCGGATGTGGTCTACCATCCCCTGGCGCCGGTCCACGTTTCCGGGCATGCCTACCAGGATGAGCAGAAGATGATGTATAACCTGGTGCGCCCCCGGTTCGTGCTCCCGTTCCACGGCGAGCGACGGCACGTGGCGCG
>DUUU01000158.1 GCA_012841485.1 Armatimonadota bacterium | reverse complement strand
ATGCGGGCAGCCCTACGGGGTGCCCCGCTTCCCTCGTGGCTGCTTGCGCAGGCGGTGAATCGCTGCCGTGCCGAGCAGGACGTTACCTACCCTCGCGCTGCCCTCATCCGGGCGGTGCTCGTCGGGCTAGAACCCGGAAAGGAGAAGCAGATGTCTTCCCTCGAACCGAATGAGACACGGCCGGCCTACCTCTGCGGCCGGCTTCTGGCGGTGCTGGAGCAGATCCAGAACGCCGCGAACCCGGGGATCAACACGACGCTGGTCGACCGGTTCTATGGTGCTGCGTCGACCGCCCCGGCCAGCGTCTTTGGCAACCTGCTTTCCGACGCGCAGGCTCATCTCTCCAAGCTGCGGCGAACCCGCGCTTCTGCCTACCAGGCGCTTCAGAAGAGTCTGGAAGCGGTTCTTCAGCCGCTTCCGGAGTTCCCGCATACGCTGACACTCCAGGAGCAGGCGCTCTTCTCGCTGGGCTACTACCACCAGCGTGCCGAGGACCGCGCAGCCGCCCGCGAGCGCAAGGCCGCGAACGAAGCGGCGAAGGCAGAGAACGCTACGGAAGGGAACGACAATGAGTGATCGCATCTATACGAACCCGGAGCTGCGGCACGACTTCGTGCTGCTTTTCGATGTGACGGACGGCAACCCGAACGGGGATCCCGACGCGGGTAACCTCCCGCGTGTCGATCCGGAGACGATGCAGGGCTTGGTCACCGACGTCTGCCTGAAGCGCAAGGTGCGAAACTACGTCGCTCTCACCGCGTCTGGCGAAGAGGGCTACCGCATCTACGTCAACGATGGTGGCATCGCCCTGAACACGCTTCACGAGGAAGCCTATGCCGCCGAAGGCCTCAAGTCCACGGGCAGCAAGCAGAAGAAGGAGGACGTGGACGTCGCGCGTGCACGGATGTGCCGCACCTTCTATGATGTGCGTCTTTTTGGGGCGGTGATGACCACGAATGTCAACTGTGGCCAGGTCCGGGGTCCGGTGCAGCTCACCTTCGCCCGTTCCATCTCGCCCGTTACACCTCTGGACCTGAGCATCACCCGCGTGGCGATTACCAAGCCAGAAGATTCGCAGTTCGTGGAGGGCGAGGGGGAAGGCGGAGGCAAGGGCGGCAAGGTCACCGAGATGGGCCGCAAGCCCTTCGTGCCCTATGGCCTCTACCGCGCCCATGGCTTCTGTTCGGCGCCACTGGCCAAGAAGACCGGCGTGACACCTGCCGACCTGGCCCTCTTCTGGGAGGCGCTGTGCAACATGTGGGAGCACGACCGCTCTGCTTCGCGTGGCTTCATGGCTTGCCGAGGTCTCTACATCTTTACGCACGATGACGCCCTCGGGAAGGCGGCGGCACAGGACCTCTTTGCCCGAGTCGCCGTGCGCCGTCGCGACGAGGCCGCCGCCCCGCGGTTCTTCGAGGACTACATCGTGAAAGTGGCGGACTCGGATCTTCCCGAGGGAGTCGCCCTCACCCGTCTCGTCGGCTGAAGGTGCTCTCGCCAGGCATAGAGGGTCTACCACATGGCTGCTGATGATGAGAGAGTGATGATCTCCGCCATCGAGCACTATGCCTACTGCCCGCGCCAGTGCGCGCTGATCCACGTGGAGCAGGTGTTCGACGAGAATGTCTTCACCCTCCAGGGCATGGCGTTGCACGAGCGCGCCCATGAGGCCTTCACGACGCTCGAGGAGGGGAAGCGCATTGAACGCGCGGTCCCCCTCTGGTCGGAGGTGTTGTGCCTCATTGGCAAGGCGGACACCGTGGAGTTCCTCGCGGACGGCTGCGTGCGCCCCGTGGAGTATAAGCGGGGCGCGCGCGCCGCGCGCGCTCATGACGACCTCCAGCTGTGCGCCCAGGCGCTCTGTCTGGAGGAGATGCTGGGGGTGCCGGTCACCACCGGCGCCATCTTCTACCATGCCTCGCGGCGCACCCGCGAGGTGGTCTTTGACGACAAACTGCGCGCTGCCACCCGGGAGGCGATCGCCCAGGTACGCGACCTGCTGCGCACCGGACGCATCCCCCCGCCGGTGAACGACGCGCGCTGCCGCGATTGCTCGCTCCTTCATTCCTGCCAGCCTCAGGCGCTCGCCGCTGCGGCCGGCCTGGACGAAGACGCGCTCTTCACCCCGCCGAGCGACGAGGAGATGGAAGAGTGATCCAGCAATGTCTCAACACGCTCTACGTGCAGTCGCCAGAGGCTCACGTCCGGCTTGACCACGACACGCTGCGGGTGACCATCGGCGACGAGGAGGCGGTGCGCGTGCCTCTACACCACCTGGGGGGCGTGGTTCTCTTTGGTGGTGCCTCGATGAGCCAGGGGGGCCTCGAACGCTGCGCTGAGGAAGGACGCGAGGTCACCTTCCTCAGCCTGAACGGGCGCTTCCGATTTCGGGTGGAGGGCCCGACGAGCGGCAACGTCCTCCTCCGTCTGGCGCAGATGGATGCCCATCGCGATCAAGCTCGTACGCTGGAGATCGCGCGCCGGTCGGTGGCGGCCAAGATCCATAACAGCCGGCTCGTGCTCTTGCGCGGAGCGCGCGACGCCCGTTCTGAAGAGGACCGCGAACGCCTCACTCAGGCGGTGGGCGCCCTTGACGGATTTCTCGCCACGGCAACGACCGCATCCTCGGTGGATACCCTTCGCGGGATCGAGGGGGAAGTGGCTGCCTGGTACTTCAGCGTCTATGGCCGCCTTCTGACGGTACCAACGGCGGAGTTTGCCTTCGCCCAGCGCACGCGCCGCCCCCCGCGCGACCGCGTCAACGCGCTCCTCTCCTTTCTCTACTCCATTCTGACCCACGACTGTGCCGGTGCGGTGGAGGGAGTAGGCCTCGACCCGCAGATCGGGTTCCTCCACTCCGTGCGTCCTGGGCGCCTGGGCCTGGCCCTGGATCTGGCCGAAGAGTTTCGCGCCGGCCTGGTGGATCGGCTGGTGGCCACGCTGATCAACCGGCGTCAGGTGAGGCCCGATCACTTTGAGGTGCGCGAGGGCGCCGGAGAGAGTGTGATGCTCACCGAGGAGGGCCGCAAAGCGGTCCTGGTCGCCTATCAGAAGCGGAAGCAGGAACGCGTTGCACATTCCCTCTTGAAGGAGGAAGTGCCTCTTGGTCTGGTGCCTCACCTGCAGGCGCGCCTCCTTGCTCGCCACCTGCGGGGAGAGCTTCCGCTTTATCCGCCGTTTCTCTTTGGCCGGCGGCGCCAGGGAAGGGGGAAGAGAGATGCCTAATCGCATCGATGTGGTGGTGACCTACGATGTGAACACCCTCACCAAGGAGGGACGCCGCCGGCTGCGCCAGGTTGCCAAGGTGTGCGAGGGATCTGGCCAACGCGTGCAGTGGTCCGTCTTCGAATGCCGAGTCACTGAGACCGAGCTGGAGCGCCTGCGCCAGCGCCTGTGCAAGACGATGGATGCCGATGAGGACAGCATCCGCATCTATCGCCTGCGCGGCCGGCGGCAGGAGGTGGTGGAGGCATATGGCCGCGACGGCTATGTGGATTTCGAGGAGCCCCTGATCCTCTGACAGGCAGACAGCGTGCGCGAACCGGAAGCGATTCGGATTTCGCCGGCACGTTCGCGCAGGATTCACTGGGCCAGAGACGAATTTCCGAGTGACTCACCGGTGCGCCGGCCGCGAAAAACGGCCGGGAAGGGTGATGTCACAGCCGTAGCACCGGGCCTTCGGGCCCGGTGAGGATTGAAACTGCGCTTCGGCGTGCACCGCGGCTTGCTGTTTCTGGTAGCACCGGGCCTTCGGGCCCGGTGAGGATT
>DUUU01000157.1 GCA_012841485.1 Armatimonadota bacterium | reverse complement strand
GGTGATGATCGCACGTAAGGGCATCTGGATGATGCTTCTCTCGGCCGTGTTCTTCGCGGTCATGTCGGCGATGGTGCGCGGCGCGACTGGGGTCCACTCCTACACGATGGTGCTGGCGCGCTTTGTCGTCGGCACGGTGCTCGTGGCGCTCTTCTTCGTTCTCGGCCTGGAGGAGATGCGCTGGAGGAACTGGCCCTGGATCGTCGCCCGGGGAGTGAGCGGGGGGATTGCCTGCATCCTCTCGTATTGGGCGATCCAGGAGGTGGGCCTGGCGCGCGCGGTGACGCTCCACCATACCTATGTGATCTTCGCCGCACTCTTCGCGGTGCCTCTCCTGGGCGAGCGCGTCGGGCTCCGGCAATGGGTCGCCATCTTCACCGCGGCGGTGGGCACCGGCGTGCTGTGCGGGGTGGGGATGCAGGCTGTCTCGTATGGCGACCTGGTCGCGCTCGTTTCCGGGATCGCGGCGGGGTTTGCCATCGTCTGCGTCACCCGGTGCCGGCGGACGGATAGCGCGAGCAACATCTTCTGGTCGCAGTCGATCTTCGGGATCGTCCTGGTCGCCTGGCCGGCGGCGCGCGTCTGGTCGCCCCCCACGCCGGCCGAGTGGCTGGTGCTCCTGGCGATCGGCCTACTGGCCACCGCCGGGCAGCTGACGATGACCTATGCCTACAAATACACCGGCGCCGCCTATGGCAGCCTGCTCTCCCTTCTGAGCCCCGTGCTCACCGCAGCCATCGGGATCCTCTACTTTGGCGAGCATCAGGGTGCCGGTTTCTACACGGGGGCCCTCCTGGTGCTCCTCGCCTGCGCCGACCTCTCGCTCCACCCTGTTCGCCGGTCCGCGCAGGATGTGGCCGAAGCCCTGGTGGAGGAGACCGCGGCCGCCAAGCCAGTGCTGCCGTGAGAAGGGGGAGAGATGGAGACAATCGGCCGAATCTCGTTGTTTGTCGTGATGCTGCTCTTCTGCGTGCCGGCGCTCGGCGCGGAGTACTTCCTGTCGCCTGAGGGGAACGACGAGAGCCCTGGCACGCGCGCCCGCCCGTGGCGGAGCATCGCGCGCGCGAATGAGAGCCTCCGGCCGGGCGATACCGCCACCTTCCTGCCCGGGCGCTACGCCGGCGTCATCGAGCCGGGTGTCTCTGGCGAGAAGGGGAAGCCGATCACCTATCGCTCGGAGAAGAGGCTGGGGGCCATCCTCACCGGCGGGAAGGCGAGTGACGGGCGCTCGCTCTGCGTGCGCCTGAAGGAGCGCGACCACATCACCATCGAGGGCTTCCACCTGCTGCCCGAGGCGGGCGACTGGGTGCTGTATGAGACCACTCGGTATTGCGTGCTACGCCGCTGCCGCATGGAGGGCGCGTCTCGGAGCTACATCCCTGCACACATGATCGATTGCCACTACAACCGTTACGAGGAGCTTGAAGTGTGGCGATCCGTGCAGCTGGGGCGGACGGGGCATGTATCGGGCAACATGTTCCAGCTCAACGCGAGCAGCCGCAACGTGATCGAGAACTGCCACTTCGGCCGAGCGGGCCACTGCCCCTTCTGCCTCTGGATCGATTCGCATCACAACGTCGTTCGGGGGTGCGTCTTCGATGGGCGCTGGGGCCGCAACTTCGAACTCTTCACGGCACCGCGCACGCTCTTCGAGGGGTGCGTGATCACCAACACCTATCATGGAAGCGGCTCCGCCGATGGCCGCGCCAAGCTCTTCACGCGCGATGGCATCTTCCGCCGCAACCTGGTCTACCGCAACTACTACCAGCCGCTCACCATCCATGCCTATCGCTATCAGCAGATGGAGCCGTTCGGCATGATCGACACGCGGATGTACCAGAACACTTTCGTGGCCAACGCCGAGACGGGCTTCGAGATGTTCGATATCTCTGCTCGGCCCGACCCGCACATGGTGCGCGGAAACGTCCTCCTGAACAACCTCTTTGCCTTCAACGACGCGGACGGCGATGGCGTGGCGCTGAACCTCGGGCCGAGCATCGGGCGCGACAACCGCTTCGTGCATAACCTCTTCTATGGCGTGAAGCCGGGAACGCCCTGCATCCGCTATGCCTGGAACGACGGGCGTGCCGGCCCGCTTCGCACCGCGGCGGAGGCGAACGCCGCTTGCCCGGAGCAGTTCACCGGCAACCTGGATGGCGACCCGCGCTTTATGGACAGGGAGAGCGACGACTACCGCCTGCGCCCGGATAGCCCCGCCCTCGATGCGGGCGCGCCACTGACGGTAACGCGGGATGCCGGCCGCGGTCGCCTGCTCCCCGTCGAGGATGCGCGCCCGTTCTATGACGGCTTTGGCATCCCCGGCGAGCAGGGCGACCTGATCTTCATCGGGCCGCGCAAGCACCAGGCGCGCGTTGTGCAGGCGGACCTGGATGCGAACACGCTCCTCCTGGATCGCCAGGTGAGCTGGGAGAAGGGCGAGGGCGTATCGCTCCCCTATATCGGAAAAGCGCCTGACCCGGGCGCCTACGAGCGGGGCGCGGAGAAGGAAGCATGGTACCGCGCGCCGCGCGTGCGCGAGGGGCTCCGGCTGCCAACCATGGAGACCGCGACGGAGCCGACCGTGGTCGTCGATTTCGAGCCGGAGAACCGAGAGGAGTGGTTCTACCGCTGGTACCTCAACCGGCAGCGGAACACCACCGCCCACGTTGACAACACGACCGCGGCTTCCGGGAAAAACTCGCTCCGCGTCTTTGCCACCGACGATGGCGCCGTCATGGGCGCGCTGATCCGCCCGCGCGAGTGGAATATCGACCGCTTCCCCCTGGTCCGCTTCTCCTACCGCGTTCCGCCGGGCGTGCCGGTCGGGATCTGGGTGGAGGGCTTTCCACTAGAAATGCGCAGCACCGGGATGGTCTGCCTCGGCGGGAGTCCGGCACGCGCCTGTGGCAGCTCTCGCGACCTGAAGAAGGTTTCCCTGGTGGATGATGGCCAGTGGCATGAGGCGGTGATCGATGTGCGCGCGATCCGCGAGGTCTACCCGGAGGTGCGCCGGCTCCGCACTTTCTACCTGTTGACGCGCGGCAACGGCAAGAAGGGCCAGGAGTACTGGATCGACCGCTTTCGGATCACGCCGGAGGGGAAGGAGTGAGCCCGGATCACCCGGCGTGTTCCTCCCGCCGGATGATCTCCTCCTGGGCGCTGCGTGTCATATCGGTGAAGAGGGCGCTGTAGCCGGTGATCCGCACAACCAGGTCGCGGTGTGCTTCGGGATGCTCCTGGGCATCGCGGAGCGTGGCCGTGTCGGCCAGGGAGAGCTGCGCCTGCAGCCCGCCCATCCGGAAGTAAGCGCGGAGCAGCGCGGCCAGGCGCGAGAGGCCCTCTTCGCCTGCTACTAGGCGCGGCTGCAGCCGGATGTTGAGCGCGCCGGAGCAGATGCGATGAAGCGGCAGCTTGGCGAGGGAATGGAGCATCGCCGTGAGCCCGCGCGTGCAGGAGCCGGGCGAGGGCGAGGAGTTGTCGCTCGTGGGCATTCCGGCGTGCCGGCCATCCGGAGTGGCTCCTGTCTGCGCTCCCGTGAGACGATGGCGCATGTCCGTCTGCAGGCAGGGAAAGAGCGTCACCGCTTCCGGCGTGCCGCGCCCGCTGGCCTCATCAATCGCCGCGAGCAGCCCTTCCATCAGGCGCACGGCGTGGTGGTCGGCGCGCTCGTCATCGCAACCGAACTTCGGGGCTCTCTGGCAGAGCCGGCGCAGTGGCTCGCGCCCGGCAAAGTCGGATCGAAGCGTCTCGCGCAGCTCTTCCAGCGAGACGCGGCGCGTGGCGAAGACCAGCTCGTCCACGGCGGCGAAGCAGTCGGCGGTAGTGGCGAGTGAGTGGAGCGTGCAGGTGATCGTGTGATACTGCACCCCGCCCAGCTGCCACGAGCGTGCCCGTGCCACCGGTCCATCCAGGAAGCAGTCATCCACGCGCAGGGTACCGGGCGCCAGCTCGTTCCAGCGCGCGTGGTGCGCGCGGAGCGCGTCGCACTTTTCCGCCACCTCCCGGCGGAAGAGCGCGAAGAAACGCGTGTAAAGCGCGTCGATGTCCGGCGGGTCCGGCGGCGCCTCTCCTTCGTCTCCCAGCAGCGCGGTGAGGAAGAGCTTCGGCAACGGCGGCTCGCAGTGGCTCACGCTCCGCTGGATCCCTGGCACATCGGGCCAGTTGCAGCCGTGCATCGTGTAGGTGACCGCGTCCTCCTTGGCAATGCCGGCATCCACCAGAGCGGGGATGACCGCCGCGTCGTTATACACCATCACGCTGGCGTTGGCGCGCATCTTCTCGCACGCGAGGCGCCACGCCGGCTCCGGGAGGTCCTCCGTCCAGCGGAGCACGATGACCGGGTTCTTGAAGCCAGGCACCACGCGCTCGAGGAAGAGCAGGGTAAGCTCATTGGCGACCGGGGCGCCGTCGCGCCGGCGCCCGCCGAGGACGACGTACTGGGGAGCATCGTAGCAGAGGTTGCGGAGCCAGCCGGTGTCCTTCTCTGAGCTGCCCCCCATCTGATGCTCGCCCCGCCCGAGGATCAGGTTGTTCTTGCAGTAGAACTCCTCGATCAGGTCGCCGGCCTCCTCGGGAGCGAGCCGGCCGGCGGCGATATCCTCGCGATAGAAGGGGAGGAGGAGCTCGTCGAGGCGCCCGAAGGTGAGCGTGGGGTTGCGCGCGACCATCGTGCAGTAGACGTGGCCGACCAGCCAGAGAAGCTGCAACGCCTCGGCGAAGTGGCGCGGGGGACGCCCCGCGATTGCCGCGCAGCGGGCGCCGGCCTCTTCCAGCCCGGCGGCGCGCGCAGCGGCCGCGTAACGCCGCGCGTAGGCGCGGAAGGCGGCATAGACCAGCTCGGCCCCCTGCAGAAAGTGGAGCGTGGCTTCGGTTGCGCCCTCGGCCTCGCGCCGCTCGCGCTCGCTACGGGCGAACGCCTCCAATCCGGCAAGCCCCAAACGCAGCAGGCGCCCCCACGCGAAGCACTCGTGCCCCGAATCCTGCATCCATGCGGGGCGCGAATCTCCTCGCCAGCGCGAGACGGCTTCCTGAAAGAGCCGCTCGCCCTCGGGATCCGGGACCTCCTCGTGAATCCGCCCCAGAAGCCGGTCATCCGGCGAAAGGGGCAGCCCGATTCGCTCCAGGAGGTACGTGAGGCCGTGGCCGAGTCGCAGCGGCTGGGGGAGACCCTGGACCGCCGCGTCCGCCTCGACTAAGAGGCGGACGCGCTCCAGCGTGGTGCTCCGCACATCCTTCTCGCGCAGCGCCCGGTAAGCCTCCGCGACGCGCCGCTGTGCGGCCTCTCCCCGGGCTCCGGGGCGCGCCATCGCCTGTGTGCCCATCGCGCCATTTCTCCATCGGAGCGCGGCGTTGCGTTCCGGCCCGGATCAGTGGATCTCGACCGCGCCCTCGGCGCTCATCACGCGGAGGTACTCCACGATCCCCTCAAGCGGGACCGGTCCACCATGGCGGAGGCGCTCCTCGATCTCTCGGGCTGTCCTTCTCCCGTTGATCCAGGCCCAGATGCGTGCGGCATTCGGCCCCAGCGCGGCCAGGCGCTCCTGGCTTGCGGGGGAGAGTGTTTTCGGTGAGGGCGCGTGCCAGCGCCGCCGGCGGGCCACGATCTCACCGCCAGGCGCCCCAGCCGAAGCCGCTGGCCGGGCCACCTCCATGGTGGGATCCAGCAGGCGTGCCCCTCCGATGGCTTCGCGCTCCGCAAACGCCGACAGATCGTCGGCAAGGGCGTGCAAAGCCTCGCTCGCGCCGGCATCGCCCGGAGCGAAACGCGCCGCCTGCATCACGGCATCGCGTGCCTGCAGGCCGAGATGGCGCACGGAGGCCAGAAGGTGGCCGGCCGCCTCGGGATTCGGTTCGCTCAGTGCTGCGGTGACCTCGTCGGTGACGGCCCGGCAGATGCGGCGCTTCCAGTCGTCCGCGGCGAGCAGCCCGAACCAGCGGGCTTCCGCGGCGCCGGCGCGGGCAAGGAGGTAGAGGAACGAGCCGGCAGCGGCACCGACACGCCCGAGGGTGTTGGCGCTCATTCGGTCGGGCGTATCGTGCGAGCTGTGATAGTAGCGGTCGGGCCAGGTGGAGAGCTGCGGCGTTGGGATATCGAAGAATCCATCCGAGATGAAGGCATCGTTGCCCCAGAAGGGCGCGATGCGCCAGGGGAAGGTGGCATAGTTGTCATGCGAGAAGCGCCCCGCCGGCTCCGCGGCTACGGCGCCGAGAAGCGTCTCCATCAGCCCGTCAACAAAGGAGGCGTTCTGTTCAGGTGAGCGGTAGAGGACCAGGAAGCCGCCGCCGCGCACCAGATCCTGGCCCACGGAATCAAGGCAGAGCCCGGCAACCACCTGGCGGCCCAGGCGGTCACGGTTGGCGTCGATGAAGGGGAGGAAGCCATGCACCTCCACGGCGTGCATGAAGCGGATCGTGCGCCGGGGGGGCGGGAGCACGCCCCGGGCGATCAGCGCCGCGAGTGTTCGCGCCAGTTCCACGCTCAGGCAACACCCGGAGGCGTTGTCGCGCGCGCCCGGCTCCGAGAGATGGGCCAGCACCCAGATCTCCTCCTCGGCCAGATCCGTGCCCGGGATGGTGGCGTGGAGGAAGTCGGAAGAGCCCTCGACCAACTCGGCGCGCACCTCCGCGTGCAATCGCACCGGCTCCGAGGATTGCTCGATCAGGCGGCGCAGGCGCCGGCCCTGCCGGACGGAGAGGTTGAAGCCGAAGAGGGGGCGGTCATCGCGCCGGCCGCTAAAGATACTCCACATCACCAGGTCGGGAGCATCCTCCGGCTCGCGCACCGGCGGGTACTGTACCAGCCAGGGCGGGCTGATGCAGTCGGAGATCACACCAAGCGCGCCGGCCTTGCGGGCCGCTGCCTCCACCGTGCCCGCGGGCTGATCGGTGAACAGGAACCGGCCTGCCATTTCGCCTGGGGCTACAGCCGTCGCCGGCAAGGGGCCACTGCGCACCACGACCTCGGCGGTCACGCCTCTTGGCGGCGTGGCGGTGCTGTTGCTGACGAGGCAGAGCGGCTCCTGGGCGTAGCGGCAGATCCTCTCGTGGACTGGCTGGACCACCGACAGGGAGGCATCCTCGGGACGCCATTCCAGGGGATTACGCGAGCCATCGAGGAACTCGGTGCGATCATCAGCGGGGTAGGGGATGATCTCGGCGCCCGTCGTCCCGCTCTCCTCGTAGCGGCGCTTCAGAATCTCCGCGGCGCGGCGCATCCCCGGTCCGGGCACGGTGCACCGGCACGACCAGTGATTCGCGATGTCCCTGAGGCAGGACCCGGCGTTCAGCTCGCCGATGATGGCATCTAGAACGGAACGAAACATGTAGCAGCGTCCCTTCGGTGAAGATGGGAGCGGCGTTGCGGTCAGGCTCCCGGCACCCCAATGTGCGCTCGCGCTGGGGCAAGCGCACCCGGCGTATCTCTTCTTCGTCTCTCCTTTCGGGCTTGCCCCAGCCCCATCCTTCCTGCCGCTCGCATAGGCTACGGCTGGTCTGGCGAGCCCCGCGCGAGCGGCCTGGAGCTTGAGGGGGGCTTCTGCGACATCCGCGCGTTAGCCCGCCTTCGCGGGGGCCGGCATCGATACCACGAGTGAACGCAATAGGCACGGATGGAGAGGTTGGGCACCCTGGGTTGCGCGATTCCTTCGGGGGCCTTGAGACACCCGCGCGGGAGGTTGCCTTTCTGGGGCCCGCGTGGGGCCAGCCCGCTGTGGGAAAGTGGCAAGGAGGAGTTCCGCGATAGGCGCGCGAACAGAGGAGCAAGCGCGGCTTCCCACAGCGGCGGGGGATCGAAAATGGCAGGCGTGCGTCTTGACAACGTTTCTGAGCGCATGCTATACTAACCGTAATTAGTACTGCAACGACACTTCGGATCCGCTCGGGGGTGAATCGGGGGCCGTAGGACCGCGGCCATCAGGCCGGATGTCAAGGTGCCAACGCCGTTTTCACGGATCTGCAGGGTGGCTGGCGGGGTGTCGGCCATACGGGCTGTCGTTGTGGGGTATGGGAGGCTGTGGGGCCAGACCATGCCTTGACCCGGCAAAGAGATCCCGTCTACCCTCACGAAGTGCCATCCGGTCTGTGCGTTGGGTACTGTGTGCCTCCGCCTCTCTCGGTGAGAGCAGGCGCACCGAAGGGGTCAGGAGATGGGAGCGCAACCCGCACGAGAGGAGATGGATGCCCGTTATGCCCGCGGGGTCGAGCTCCGGATCAACGGGCAATATGACGAGGCGATCCAGATCCTGGATACCATTCTGGAAGAGGAACCCGGGCACGTGCAGGCGCGGCACGAGAGGGCTCTCGCGCTCTGCTATAGCGGGCTCTTCGACGAGTCTATCGCGGAGTTCGAGCGGATCCGCGAAGAGACCCCAGAGTTCCTCCAGGCTCGCAACAATCTGGGCCTCACCTATGCCATGCTCGGGATGAACGACGAGGCGAAGGCCGAGTTCCAGTTCGTGCTGGCGCGGGATCCAAACAACGAAGTGGCCCTAAAGAATATTATGTACTTCCAATGATGCACCCCAGTGTGGAGTGGAGGGCACCGTGCAGATGCGCCAAGCCGGAGCGGGCTGACCGCTTCGGTTTTTTTGGTTGGCGGGCGCGAAGCGGCCTTCCACCGAGTGGCACCGCTCTTGCGCATCTGAAGACCGGTTGGGGGGATGCCCATGTGGTCGAGGGCGCAGGACGTTAGGCGGGGCGGGGGAGATCCTGCTTGCGGTGAGGGGAAGGTCTTGTCGGCATTGACCCATTCGGACACGATGCGCCAGTTTAGCCGCTATAGCCTCGTCGGACTGAGCGGCTTCTTCGTCGATTTCGGCTCCTATTGGCTTCTCACCCGGTGCTTCTCCTTCTGGCGCACCTACCTCCTGGCGGCCAACGCCGTTGCCTTCACCCTGGCGGTGATCAACAACTTTGTCTGGCACAAGCTGTGGACCTTCCGGGGGCAGAAGCCGGTGGAGCCGGCTCCAGACACCCGGCGCGAGCAGCCGTCCGAGCCGGGCCGGCTTCGCCGCCTTGGCGGCCAGTTCGCGACCTTCGTCCTCGTCAGCGTGATCGGACTCGGGCTGAACACAACCATCCTTGCGACCGTCTACCGGCAGGCGCTGGTGCAGAATATCTTCGGATCTCACGCGGATCTCTTTGCCAAAGTGATCGCCACCGGCGTTGTCTGGTTTTGGAACTTCGGTGCGAACAAGCTCTGGACTTTCCGGCAAGGCTAGGGGACGCCGCTCGGCCGCGTTGCCCGCCGCTTCGCCTCTCACTGAGGGGGGGAAGCAGGGCTCCGGGCGCGCGCGCGATGCCGCGTGCCTCGGAGTACTCGCGGCGCTCTCAGGGGCGTTCTTCTGGCGCGCGCTCTTCACCAGCGCGGTGCTCCTCCCTGCGGATATTCTCCTGCGCCTGCAGCCGTGGCGGCTCTATTCCTACCATCAATTTCCCGAGTTCCGCCGGATCTACAACCCGCTCCTGGATGCCGTTCTCCTCTTTTTCCCCTGGCGCGTCTTCGCCGCGCGCTCCATCGGACAGGGGGAGATCCCTCTGTGGAACCCCGACTCCTTCTGTGGGCAGCCCTTTCTGGCGAACGTTTCCTCCGCGGTGCTCTACCCGCCGAACGCGCTCTTCTACGTGATGGATCCGGCGCGTGCCTACGGCTATGTCGCCGCGCTTCACATCTTCCTAGCGGGCGCCTTCACTTTTCTCTTCCTGCGCGCGCTGGATCTCCGCCGGCCGGCGGCTCTTCTGGGCGGCATCGCCTTCATGTTCTGTGGCTTCCTCATCGTCTGGGCCGAGTATCAGACGCCTGTGGCCGCCACGATATGGCTGCCGCTCGCCCTCTACTTCTGGGAGCGATACGCCCGCGGCCAGGGAAGGCGGCATGCGCTCTACGCCGCGCTACCGCTGGGGATGTCGCTTCTTGGCGGGCATTTGCAGTACGCCGTCTATGTGCTCCTGGCTTTCGGCGCCTATGCGCTGTGGCGTAGCCGTCTTGACCGGCGCTCGCTCGTCGCGGCCCTTGCCGCCGGCGCCATCGGGCTCGCGCTCGCCGCTCACCAGATCCTGCCCTCGCTGGAACTGGGCCACTACAACCACCGCGCGGGCGGGCAATCGCTCGATGGAGTCCTCAGCGCCGCGATGCCGGCCAAACAGCTGGTTACCCTCTTGGCCCCCAACTTCTTTGGCAACAGCGTCGACTACAACTACTGGGGGCACATCAACTTTGTCGAGTTTTGCGGCTACCTGGGCCTGTTGCCGCTCCTGCTCGCGGCGGCGGGGTTGTGGCTGCGCCGTGACCGGCAGACGTGGTTTTTCGCACTGCTTGCCGCGAGCACGCTCCTGATGGTGCTGGGCACGCCGCTGTATGCGCCCTTCTACTATCTGGTGCCTGGGTTCAAGCAGCTCTCCAACCCGGCGCGGCTCCTGGGCGTCTTCAGTTTCGCGGTCGCGTGTCTGGGCGCCCTGGGCGCGGATGCCGTGCTTGGCCTCTCCCCCGAGCGCCGGCGCGGCCTCGCGGTCTTCACCGGCGGGTTCTTCCTGGCCGCGTTCACCGCCATCGCTCTGGTCTATCTTCTCTGTGCGGGCGAGATGGCCAGCTACGGCGTCGCCCCCTACGTCGAGCGCGCCATTCTGCTCTTTCTCGCCACCGCGCTGGTCGTCGTGGGTGCCGTTGTAGGAACCGCCGGGCGCGGGCGCGCGGCCTACCTCCTTCCGGCGCTCGCCGCTGCGGATCTCTTCCTCTTCGGCATGCGTTTCAACCCGGCGCAGGATCCTGCGATGCTCTACTTTGAAACCGAATCGCTGCGCATCCTCCGGCAGCAGAGCCGCGAAGCCCGTATTGTCGCCCTTCCCGACCCTGGCGAGGATTTCATGAACGCCATGATCCCGAACTGCAACCTGGTGGTTGGCCTCCCCGAGGTGCAGGGCGGAGACGCCATGTACCCGCGCCGCTACCGGGAGTTTGTCGAGTTTGTCGAGACGCGCCACCAGGGAAAGCTGGTCAGCGTGGGCAACGGGCTCCGCTTCAGCAGCATCGATACCCCCGGGCTCGACTTCCTCAACGCCGGCTATGTGCTCAGTGGCACCGAATTGAAGAGCGAGCGTCTGGAGCATCTTGGCTCCCCCGATGCGCATCTCTATCGGAACCGGTTTACCAGGCCCCGGGCGTTCCTCGTTCACCAGGCGCGCGTGGAGCCCCCGGAGCGCACGCTGGAGGCGATGGCGGACGAGCGTTTCGAGCTGGATCGCGTTGCGCTTCTTGAGGAGGAGCCGGGGGCCGCCCTGGCGCCGGCCGCGGGCCCCGAATCGGCGCGGGTTGTCGAGAGCCGCAATGGCCGCGTGCGTATCGAGGTGGAAGCGACCGGCGACGCGCTCCTGATTCTGGCCGATCAGTTCTATCCGGGGTGGCGGGCCACCCTGGACGGAGAGCCCGCGCCACTCCTCGCGGCCAACTACATCCTCCGCGCCGTTCCCGTGCCTGCCGGCCGGCACACCGTCACGATGACCTATCGGCCGGTCACCTTCCTCCTTGGCCTCTATCTCTCCCTCGCCGCCGTCAGCCTGCTGCTGGCTATCGCGACCGCGTCCGCTATCCATACCCGCGCTCGCTGATCCCGCGATCACCGCTGTTCCACGCCGTGGTTCCCGAACCCCGGCGTTTATCTCCCGCTTTCTTGACGCCGACCTCCACCCGTGGTATAGTTGTGGAAGCTTAGTTGTCTATACAAGTGCGGAGGCAGGTGTTGATGGAACTCCACCGGGAGAGTAAGATCCCGCTCTACCAGCAGATCAAGGATGCGATACGGCTTCAGATCGAGGCTGGCGACTGGAGGCCGGGCCAGCAGATCCCCTCGGAGCCGGAGCTCAGCGAGGGGCTGGGCGTGGCACGGGGAACGGTCCGCAACGCGATCACGGAGCTGGTCCACGAGGGGTGGCTGGAAAGGCGCCAGGGGGATGGGACCTATGTGACGCGGCGCAGTCTGGAACAGCGCCTGATGGGATTCTACTCATTTGCGCGCGAAGCGCGCGAGCGCGGGCAGGAGCTGACCTCGCGCGTGCTGGAGTGGACGACGGTTCGGTGCTCGGAGGGCCTGGCCCGCCGCCTGGAGCAGCCGGCCGGCGAGCCCGTACTGCACGTCACTCGGTTGCGCCTGCTTGAGGGGGAGCCGGTCGTCTTGGAGAGCTGCCTCATTCCCGCGGCGGTGGCGGCCCCGCTGAGAGAAGAGGACTTCACGCAGGGGGCGCTCTACGATGCCCTGGAAGAGCGGTGCGGGGTTCGCATTCTGCTGGCAGAGGAGAGCTTCAGCGCGATCACGCTGGGCGCCTACGAGGCCGAGCTGCTTCAGGTGCCCCCGGGGGCTCCCGCGCTGAGTGTCGAGCGCGTGGCGTATGCTCCAGGCAGGCATCCTGTGGAGCTCCGTTTGGGCACCCTCCGCGGCGACCGGTGTCGTTTTCGGATCGAGCTGCGATAGGGGGCCCGCTTTGCTCACGCTGTATCTTGGGCTCTTTGGACTGTTAGTGGGCGCCTACGGATCCCTGGTGGGCGTGGGCGGGGGCTTCCTCGTGGTCCCGGCGCTCCTGCTCTTCCTCAAAACCTCGCCTCAGCAGGCGATCGGATCGTCCCTGATGGTCGTCTTGTGCAGCGCCACCTCTGCCACGCTCTCCTATATCCGAACGCGCCGGATCGACTACCGATCCGGGTGGCGGTTTGCCCTGGCTACCTTGCCGGGGGCATTCCTGGGGGCCTTCATCACGCGCTACTTCTCGACGGAGGTGTTCGCGCCGCTCTTTGGAGGGCTGCTTGCCGCGCTCGCTCTCCTCCTCCTGGCGCGCTCGTCCGGCTCTCCTGGGTCCATTCGGGAGACGGTGGGAAGCGGTTCGGCACAGCGGAGGGTCACCGACGCCTCCGGCCGCGAGTTTGTGTATGCGTTCAGCGAGTGGAAGGGACTTGGGATCAGCGCACTGGCTGGCTTCTTCTCCAGCATTCTGGGCATCGGCGGTGGCATCATTCATATGCCGGCGCTCGTTCAGGCGCTCCATTTTCCCCCTCACGTGGCCGCGGCGACGTCCACCTTCATCCTCCTGTTCTCCGCTCTCATCGGCGCGGGTACGCACCTCGCCCTGGGCCACGTTCTCGTTGGCCCCGTGGTCCCCATCACGGTGGGCGCGATTGTTGGCGCTCAGGTGGGCGCCGGGCTCTCCGGGCGCGTCAGCGAGGCATGGCTGATGCGATTCCTCGCGCTCGCACTTGTCGCGGTCGCGATTCGCCTTATCCTGCGTTAGGCCGATACCGCTGGATGCGGGAGGAGTGCGCCGGCTGATGGGGAACAAGGGACCATGCCGCGGCCATTGCCCGGATCTGGCGACCGCCCACATCCCCGGCGGGAGACCGGATGGCGATGCGTGGTGGCGCGGTGTACGCGGCAAGGCAAGGACACCCAGAGATGCGACACCGTTCGGCCCGAAACCACCGCAGTAGGCTGAGATGCGCCGGCTTGCTTCTCACCCTTCTCCTGCTCGGCGCGAGCGTCGAGAGGGTGGAGGCGTGGGGACCCCATGCGCAGATCACCAAGGCCGCGCTTGCCGTGCTCCCGGAGAGGGCGCGCTGTGAGGAGCTGCTTGGCGAGGAGAACCTGACGGCGCTCATCGCCTATTCCTGGCTGCCGGACCAGCAGGGCGAGGATCTGGGGAGCTTCTACGCGGATGACTACCTGCTCATCCCTGCCCATCCACGCTATCCCCCTCATGCCGTGCCCGGAGTGCGCGCTACCTACCCGGCCTACTTCCGCCGGGCGCTACAGGCCTTGCGCACAGAGACTCCGGCGAATGCCTGCCGCCAGCTGGGCCCGCTGATTCACCTGGTCGAGGACTCGGGCGCGCCCCCTCACGCGAGGCCAAAGACGCCGCACCATAGCGAGCTGGAGAACTGGATCCGGAGCGATGCGATCACGATCTCCGGGTACCGCCCGCGCTTGCTGGGGCGCACCGATGACGAGGCGCTAGCGGCGCTGCAGCAGCGCATGGAGGGGCTGATCGCCTTCGCCGCGCAGAGTGCCGAGCGGGCGCTTCCGCTCGTATCCTCTCCCAAGCCCGACCGTGCCCAGGTGGAGCCAATTCTTCTGGAGGCGGCCCTGGAATGCGCGCGCGTGGTGGCCGATCTGCTCCATACCCTCTTTACGTTGGGACTGGCGCCACAGCCCGAGGGCGCCAGCCTGACAGGCACCGTCACCGCCGCCGAGATCCCCCTGCGCAATGACCACGGGGCGCGCATCGTGCTCCTTGGCACCGAGTTCGGCACGCTCGCGCTGACGGCGGACGAGAGTCCGGCGGTTGGGTGGCGTGGATCCTACCATCTGCGCAATCTGCCCCAGGGCACCTATCGCGTGCTTGCCTACCGCACGGGCTCGCGGCCCCAGGTGTCCGTCCCGATCACCTTGATGGCGGGCAAGACGGCCCACCTCGATTTCACGCTGCCCCCCACGGATCCGGCGGGCAATCTCGTTGAAAACCCCGATGCGACCCTCTCCTACCTGCAGGAGGGGGTGCCCGACCGCTGGCGGCGTGTCCGGGTTGGTGGAAAGCGCGTCTGGCAAAGCGCCGCGGCCAGGGTGAAGCCGGGCGTCTCCTATCGCCTCGGCGCGGCGTTGAAGGACCCGGCAGCCCGCGTCCACTTTCGCTTCCTTCTCAGGGTGATGAAGCGGGAGTGGAACTCCACTCTCGTTTCCCTGCCTGCTGGCGACACCGCCCCCGCCGAGAAGCGTTTCACTCCCGGCATCCTTCACTCAGCGATCCAGGTGTTCATCGAGAGCGACAAACCACTCGTCGAGGCAATTGACCGCGTATGGGTCGTTCCTGAAATGGAATAGAGCGGAAGGCCTGAACCCCGACGTGAGGGGGCCCGCGATGGCCGGGCGAACCCCCCTCCCGAGAGGGGCTCCCACGTTCGCGGGAGGACAGGGCCGCCGGAGCGACCGTGTCCTCTGGCAGGGAAGGGAAAGCCTGGAAGCGAAGAGTACGCTGTCGATCACAGCCCTCGAAAGGAGCCTCCAATGCGACCAACCAGACGATCCACATTTGATGTAGCCCCGATCGCCCGGATAGCCATGCTCGCGCGCGCCCTGATGGCGGTCGCTCTGGGGGCGGCCATCGGCTTGCCGCCGGTGAATGGCGCCGCCAGGAAGGAAGCGACGGCACCGCCGATGAAGGCGGCGACGGCCGTCCGCCTGGAGGGCAGCCTGACGCTCGATGGGAAGCTGGACGAGCCAGCCTGGGAGAAGGCACCGCTGCACACCGGCTTTGAGATGCCTCTGAACACCGCCAACCGCCAGCCGATTCCCGAGGAGCTGCAAACCTCCTTCCGCGTGCTGTATGATGAGGGCGCGGTCTACTTCGGGGTTCGCTGTAACGAGCTGCGGCCCGAGGAGCTGGTGGTGCGCGCCGCGCGCAAGCACGATGCGGCGATGTGGTCGGATGACGATATTGAGATCTTCCTCGATCCGGTGGGTGACCGCACGGAGTTCTACCAGTTCGCCATCAACTCCGAGGGCACGCAGGTCGATATCTACTGCCAGGAGTCCGGCAACATCCATCGCGCCGAGTGGTCCTCGCTATGGCAGGCCGCGGTTCACCGGGGAAGCGATTTCTGGTCGGTGGAGGTGGCCCTCCCGTTCGCGCTCTTCCATAACCGCCCGGCGAAGATGTGGTCCGACGCATGGGTCTTCTCCCTCTCGCGGACGCGCTCCGTGGCCCCTCGCTACTACTCCCAGTTCAGTCCGGCGCAGGGCTACCACGACGTGAGGAACTTCGGCACGCTTGAAGGGATCCAGGTGGATAAGGAGGCGTATAACCTCTACGCGGAGTCGCCGCAGTTTCGCCTGGAGCCGGCGGAGGGGGGCTACGCCGTTCTCGCGTCGCTGATGGTGGAGAACCGTGGCGACCGGGGCTTCGAGGGGTCGCTGGCCATGGAGATCCTGGCCGAGGGCGCGCAGGGCGGGCGGGTGCCGCTGAAGCTGAAGCCGGGTCAGAAGACGCGCGTGGAGGTACCTGGAGGGAGAGTGGCGGAGCAGGGGAAATGGCCCGTCGCATTTCGCGCCGAGGGCGCCAGCGGAGCGGGTGCTCTCGCGGCGCGCTTCGATACGTGGCTCACCTACACCCCGGTCCGAATCAAGGTGACGCGCCCAAACTACCGCAACGCGATCTATGCCACGCAGCAGGTGGATGCGATCCAGGGCTATCTGGACCTGGGGATTCCCCTGGCGAACGTCAAGGGATCGACCGCCCGAGTCACGCTCTCTTCCAGCCTGCTCCCGCCGCGCGCGTGCGAGGTGAAGATCGAGTCGGCGCGCGTGCCCTTCGAGCTTTCCGCAGCCGATATTCCCGAGGGACGGCACCTCTTGCGCGCCGAGATCCTCCGGCCGGTGAGCCGGGGCAAGGGGGAAGAGGAGCGGTTCGAGGTGGTTGCGGCGACGGAGCTTCCCTTCTGCAAGCTTCCGCCTGCGCCCGCCGTCGAGGCGCGTATCGATGACCAGGGGAATCTGCTCATCGATGGCAGCCCCGTCTTCATCCGGGGCTGGTACGGCAGCACGCGCTACGTCGTGAGCGCCGCGTCCTTCCCGCAGGCGCAGCTCCCGCACTCGACCAACTACCTGATGGGAGCCAGCGAGTATGAGCAGATGAATATGGGAGTCTACTCGCTGCGCGGGATCACTCGGGAGATCGACGAGGCGAAGGCGAAGCTGGACCAGCCGATTGATGACGAGTTGAAGGCGCGCCTGCGTCCCATCATCGCCAGCGTGCGGCACCGCCGCAACATCATCGGCTACTACATCTCGGACGAACCGGAGTGCCGCGGGCTCTCGCCGGTCTTCCTGAAGAGCCTCTATGAGTTCCTCGCCGAGGAAGATCCCTACCGCTTCTGCAAGATCGTCTCGCGCGCCCCGGTTGAGTATCTGGATGCGTGCGACGTGATCTGCCCGCACCCCTACATGAACCCGCAGATCGCGGAGGATGGCGGGCGCGTTTTCGGCGCTCCGCTTCGCGCCATTCACAACAAGATCACCGATGCCTGCGCCGCCAACGACGGGAGCAAGGCGGTGTGGTGCATGCCCCAGACCTTCTCCTATGGCGGCCTGCGCGGGCAGCACCCGGATTTCAAGGAGTCGCGCTGGTTCGCGCTCACGGCGCTGGCCTGTGGCGCGAAGGGGTTGGTGCCCTTCATCTTCAACGGCTACTGGAACCACCTCCCGAATCGCATCGCGATGGATTACATCTTCGAGGAGGTGGCTTTCCTGGCGCCGGCGTGGCTCGCGCGCGACTCCGCGACAGAAGTGACGGCCGACTCCCCGAGCGTGGACGTGATCGCCAAGCACTACAAGCCAGAGGGCGCCGTGCGCGGGCACTTCTTTATCGTTGCCGCGAACCAGAGCCTCGATCCCAGTCAGGTCAGCTTCTCCGTGCCGCTCATGGGCAAGCAGAAATGCTCTCGCGTGCTGGTGCTCCGCGAGAACCGGGTGATTCCCGTGCGCGATGGCAAATTCACGGACGAGCTGGAGGGCCTTGGCGCGCGCATCTACACCACGCTGGAGGTGCTTCCAGACTTCCGGTTCCTGGATGAGATCGAGGATGAGATCGCCACGGCGATAGAGCGCCCGGCGCTCGCCGGGAACATCCTCGCCGAGGGCGCGGTGAAGTGGACTATCGGCGAGTTTGGCGGAGCCTTCAGTTGCGACAGCGATCTGGCGGATGCAGTCTCCAGCGCCGCCGGGTGGATCCCGGTCTATAGCGACCGCTCGCAGTGCGTCATCCGCTTTGAGAAGCCGGTCGTCTTTTCTCGTGTCGAGTTTTGCTCGCCCACCATCGCCGGCGCCGATCTGGATATCTGGCAAGACAACACCTGGAAGACGATCCACCAGTGGAAGGATGAGTACGGGCGCCGTCTGGAGTACAAGGGGAAGCGCGTGAAGACCGACCGCATCCGCATTCGGCCAACCGCCGCGCGTCAGGGCTTTGGGTCGAGCGCCCTCTACGAGATCACCGAGTTGGGCCTCTATCGGTGAGCTGCTTTCGCTCTGTCCGATTGAACCCTGGGGCTCTCTTAGACGTCCGCATGGATAGGCATGGGGTGTGCAGGGCGTTGACGGGTGCCCTCGATCCTGGTAGGATAGGGACGGAGGATCAGGACGATGACGACGATACGAGCTTCCACAAGGCGTCCGGGTCTTGCTTCAGCGCTGGCGCTCTTTGTTGCGTGCGCGCTGCTGGCCTTCCTCGCGTCTCCGCCCGCGCTGGCGGGTGGCCTCAACGACTTCTTCAAAAAGGGCAGTAAGGACTCGCAGAGTAGCGGCAAGTCGTCGGAGAGTGCGTCCGGCAAGAACCGCCCCGAGTCGAGCACCGCGCAGGAGAGAAAGAGCCCCTTCTCCGATAGCGACTCGGGCATCTGGGGGAAGCCAGGGAAGCGGGAGACAGGCACGCCACCGAAGAGTGGCGGCCTCCTCGATCTCTTCAATAAGCGCACGAAGCCGCAGCCGGCGCCGCAGGGCAGCCAGCCGGGCGGAGCGCCGCCCCCGGTGAGCTACGAGCGCGTGGGCCCCGGATCGAGCGGGCTGATGGATCTGTTCCGGAAGCCGGGACGCCCGCAGCCGGCACCGAGCACGTCCACTTCCCCCGTGCCCGCGGTGGTGATCTACCACTACTATGACCCGTGGTACTACCCCTACGATGGCTTCTTCTACCGCTACTATGGCCCCTACATCATCCGCGAGCGGGAGTACTACTTTGGGGGATGGCCGTATCACTACGATCGCCCCGATCCCCAGGAAGAGGCCGAGGAGAGCGCCAACGAAGCCCTGCGCAACATCGAACGGGGTTGGCGGGAGAGCCGCTATGCCCTGATCGCGCGCTATGTGGATGATGACGAGAGCATCGCCATCCTCCATGATGGCAACGATAGCCATGCGATGACTGCCCGCGAGTTCCGCGCGCTCACGGTGCAGGCGTTTGAAGATGTGCAGACCGTTCGTTTTCGCTTCTTCGAGACGCAGATGGTGCGCACCACTCAATGCGTAGCCGACGGGGAGCACGTTTTCATCGGCCCGGACGGCGAGGAGCGCCGTGTCGAGCTGCAGTACACGCTTCGCAAGAAGGGGCGGCGGTGGTACATCCACTCTATCGATCTCCGCCAGGAGCGGCATCTCTCCTCGTTGCGCGCTCCAGACCGGGATCTGCCCTTGCTCTCGCTTGCGTCTTTCGATCCGGCGGTGGCTCTCGATGGAGAGACGGCCGTGGCGCGCGCCTACACTGGGTTGGAAGAGGAGCTGCTGGGGCCGCCGGCGATTCCCGCGCCCTCCGGACCGCGGGTGACCCTGACAAGCATTCCCAACCAGGTGGCCGCCGATGAAGCGTTGTCCTATCCGGCGGCCATCGTGGTCGCCTCCGCCGCGCCGGTCGCCGTGCGCCGGCCGGTGGCCGAGAGCGCGCTCCGCGTCGCTTGCGAGAGCACGCCGATTCCAATGGCGGCTGTGGCCGATGCCCGAAACCCGGTGAAGGTCGCGACCGTGACGTGCGT
>DUUU01000156.1 GCA_012841485.1 Armatimonadota bacterium | reverse complement strand
TCCCTCTTGTACTCATCTGTATATGACCTCTGGCTCACTGGACACCTCTCATGTCTCTATTCGACCTTGAGATCTGCGTGTCCACTGATTCGGGGCAACTTCAAAAGGCCGGGTGGGCCAGGGGCATGTGCATGGGGCAAACGTCCGGCGCGCACCTGCCGGGTGCCCGGCAGGCATAAACCGGCGATGCCGGGGGAGGGGGTGCCTCCACCCGGCATCACACGAGAGCCTACCAACCTTTCGGTTATCCGTGACCATCCGCGGGCACGCCGCGTCACGACCGGCTGGCGTAGCCCCACTCGCTCATCTTCATCTCGGCGACGCGCAGGGCGCGCTCCTTCACCCTCGCGCGGTCGCCGAACCAGAGCGAGCGCAGCAATGTCTCTGGTTTCTTGTACGGCGTGTAGTAGTCCATCATCTCCACCACGCCGTTGTAGGCCGTCCATAGCGTGCCCTTCACGCGCGCCTCGTTGTTCCCCCGGCCCGTCTCATACAGCCGCTCAGCCTGACCGCGGAGGGCGTTCACACGCGCCCACTCTTCCAGGGCCCGCCGCGCCTTCGCATCCTCCGGCGTCAGGGGCACGTCCAGCTGGCGCAGGTCCCAAGGGTCACCCGCGGTTGCAGCCTCCCGCGCGGGCTCCAGTGCCTCGCGCAGCCCTTCCGGCACCTCCGGCGTCGGAAAGACCTCTTCAAGGTACTGCTTCAGCCGCTCTCCCGTCATCTGCACCCGGGCCATCGCCTGGAACGCCGCCTCGATTGTCGCGAACCGCTTGTCCACCCACCCGATGAGCTCCTGGATATCCCTCAGGCGCCCCCTCAGGGCCCTCCGCCTGCCTGCCTTCGCTTTGCCCCTGCTCTTCTCCCGCGCGCACCATCATCCTCCTTGGCGCAGCGCACGGACCAGCATCGGCAACCGGAACCTATGTTGAGAGGATCTGGCACACGGTCTGAACTCTGATGAGGGAATGGGGCCCGGCCATCGGGCACGTGGAGGCGGTCGGGAGCCCGCGCTCGAAGGGGTCCAAACAGAGAACGGGCCCTGGCACCCCCCTCTGCTGGAGGAGGCCAGGGCCCGGATCGATACGCTTTCATGGCGCGCCTGGAGGGATTCGAACCCCCGACACCTGGTTCCGAAGACCAGTGCTCTAATCCACTGAGCTACAGGCGCGCGAAGGAGGCTTGCCCATCTAAGGCAGCCACATTGTACCATTCGCCAGCGAATCTGTCAATCGCGATGAAGCCGGTGCTCTCCTCTGAGAAGGGGGCGTCTCCCATCCGGAGAATGAATCGGGGAGCCTCGTGGAGGAGGGAGATGCCCGTGAACAGCGCACCGCGAGATCGCGCGATTATTCGCGACCTGGCAAAGCAGGTGGCCGAGATCGCCGCCCTGCCCGTGCAGCAGGAGACGATCGCCCTGTGGAAGGCGCTCAACGCCCGGAAGCCCATCCGGCCGATGGTGCGGATCGACCAGGTCTGCTGGCATGAGATGAACGTGGACGACGAGCTGACGCCCCGCTGCCAGGACAGCTTCTGCCGCGGTCTGGAGAGCCAGCTCCGCCGCACGCTCTATGCCTGGCGGCACATGCGCGCCGATATGGTCGTCGCTCCCTACGTCGAGCTCCCCAAGGCGATCCACAACACCGGCTTCGGGCTGGACGTGCAGGAGCGCCGCCTCGCAGCCGACCCTCGCAACACCGTCGTGAGCCACGCCTACTTCGACCAGCTGCAAACCCCGGACGATCTGGAGAAGATCCGGATGCCGGAGGTGTGGCACGACGAGGCCGCCACCGCCCAGACAGAAGAGCGCGCCCGCGAGCTCCTCGATGGAATCCTGGACGTGCGCATGCAGGGCGCCTGCCCCGCCTACGCGCCGCTCGACCTGATCACCTGCTGGCGCGGCGCCGAGCCGCTCCTCTGGGATCTGGTGGACCGGCCCGAGTTCGTCCACGCCATCCTGCAGCGCGTCACCGAGGGGCAACTCCACTTCCTCGACCAACTCGAGGCGCAGGGGCTGCTGGGCCGGGATCAACAGACGATCCACTGCACCGGCGCGCACACCAATGAGCTGCCTGCCCCAGGCTTCAACCCTAACCACCCGCGCGCCAGGGATCTCTGGACCTTCGGCATGTCGCAGATCTTCTCCACGGTCTCGCCCGCGATGCACGAGGAGTTCGAGCGGCCCTACCTCACCCCGTGGTTCGAACGTTTCGGCCTCGGCTACTACGGCTGCTGCGAGCCGCTCGATCAGAAACTCCCCCTGATCCGAAAATACCCCCGCGTGCGCAAGGTCTCGATGAGCCCCTGGGCGGATATCGAGCGTGGCGCCAGCGAGATCGGGGGCGATTTCGTCCTCTCGCGCAAGCCCAACCCCGCATTCCTCGCCGCGGAGACCTGGGACCCCGCCGCAGTCGAGCGCGACCTCCGCGAGACGCGCGACGCCTGCGCCCGGCACAACTGCCCGCTGGAGTTCATCCTGAAGGATATCAGCACCGTGCGCTACCAGCCCCAACGGCTCTGGGAATGGGCCGAGATCGCCATGCGCGTCGCCGGCAATTGAGCCTCGCAGGGGCCCATCCCATCCGACGGACCAGGCATCTACGCCGCGGCCTCCACGATTCTCCCGTCGCGGAGCTCGATCACGCGGTCGGCCTGGCGCGCCAGCGAGAGGTCGTGCGTCGCGATGACGACCGCCAGACCCTCGCGCTGCCGCTGGCGCAACAGCTCCAGGATGGCATCGCGCGACTGATGCTCCAGGCGCCCGGTAGGCTCATCGGCTAGGAGCAGCTTCGGCTGGTTGACGAGGGCACGCGCGATTGCCACGCGCTGCATGTCGCCGCCGTTCAGCTCGCCGGGGAGCGCGTCCTCTGCTCCTTCCAGGCCCACCTGGCGGATCAACTCGTCGACGCGCGCGGGGTCGCGCCGGCGCGCGAAGATCAGCGGCAGCTCGATATTCTCGCGCACGGAGAGCGTTGGGATCAGGTAGAACAGCTGGAAGATAAACCCGATATGCTCCCGCCGGAACGCCACCAGCTGCTTCTCGCTGAGCCGCGTCACCTCCGTGCCCAGGATCCGCAACTCCCCTCTCGTCGGCCGGTCCAGGCACCCCACCTGATTCAGAAAGGTCGTCTTTCCCGAGCCGGACCGGCCCACGATCCCACCCATCTCGCCCGCGCGCACGCTCAGGCTCATCCCCGCCAGCGCGTGGACCGTCTCCGAACCGCGCTGGTAGGTACGCCAGAGATCCCTTGCTTCAAGCACCACCTCGCTCATGCAGCCCCTCCTCCAAACCGGCTCACTCGACGCGCCTTCCCTCGTCCAGCCGGATCACACGATCCGCGTAGCCGACAAGCTCCTGGTCATGGGTGGCGAGGAGGATGCTGAGGCCCTCGCCCGCCAGCTCCCGAAAAAGCGCCAGAATGTCATCCCGGGTGCGCGTGTCGAGGTTGCCGGTGGGCTCGTCCGCCAGGAGTAGCTTCGGCCGGTTGACAAGCGCACGCGCGATCGCCACGCGCTGCTGCTCGCCGCCGGAAAGCTCTCCTGGCCGGTGCGCCATCCGGTGGCCCAGGCCCACGCGCTCTAGCAGCGCCCGAGCGTGCGCCCGGTCCGGTTTTCCCGTCCACAGCTGCGGCATCTCCACGTTCTCGAGCGCCGAAAGCGTGGGCATCAGGTAAAACTGCTGGAAAACGAATCCGATGTTCTCGCGCCGGACGCGGTCGAGCTCGCTCTCGCTTCGGCGCGCGCCGTCGCCCACCACGTGCCCGGCCACTTCCAGGCGGCCCGAGGTGGGCCGGTCCATCAGCCCCAGCAGGTTGAGCGTCGTCGTCTTCCCCGCGCCGGAAGGCCCCAGAAGGCAAACAAACTCGCCCGGCCCGATCTCCAAATCGATGCCCTTCAGCGCCCGGATCTCCTCGGCGCCCCGGCGATACACTTTCACCAGGCCCTCGGCCCGCGCGGTGGCCCCGCCTTTCTCCGCCATCGCCTCGTTCACCCTTCCTCGCCTACCCCGCATTATTCATCAGAAATAACGAAAAGAAGCCTCTCTCCCAGGCGTGGCCCAGGTTTGTGGCTACTGCCCTCGGAAACACTCTGCTTCCAAGCGCTTGTGGCGGCCACGGCATTCCATCAAACAAGCGTCTTCTCTTTGAAGTATTCTGGTGAATACTTCGGGCTACTCGCCTCGGATCGCCTCGACCGGGCTCACCGCGGAGGCCCGCCACGCCGGATAAGCCCCGGCCACCAAGCCCAGCAACACCGCCAGAAGCATCACCGCGCCAAAAACCGGCCACGAGAAGCCGATTAGCGCCCCCTTGGGCACGGAGATGAGCGCCGTTTTGGCCAGCACGCCCTTGATGAAGAGATCCGTGAGCCGGCTCGCCGCCAGCGCCAGCCCGGTGCCCAGCAAGCCGCCGGATGCGCACATCAGCACCGTCTCGGCGCAGATTAGATGGAAGACATCACCCGCGGACGCGCCCACCGCCTTCATCATCCCGATCTCGCGGGTGCGCTCGAACACCGCCATCAGGATGGTGTTTAGCACGCCCACAGCCCCCACGGCAATCGCCACCAGCACAATGGCGAGTACGAACACCTTGGTGTTGTTCACCAGCTGGCCCATCGCGCTCAGCAGCTCCGTGAGCGGGAAGACGTTCATGTTCGCTTCGCTCTTCTTCAGAGCGTCGACCACCGGAGCGATGTTGGCGACATCCTTCACCTTCACCAGGATCACCACGATCCTGTCCGGCAGGTTGAACACCCGCTGCACCGTGGCCAGGGGCAGGAAGTAGAAGCCGTCGTCTTGCGTCGCCGTCGGCTCCAGGATGCCTGCCACGCGGAAGGTGGCATCCACGGTGAAGTTGCCGCGCGGCTCGCGGATCCGGTAGGTGTCCCCCACGCGCAGCTTCAGCTCCCGGGCGACGTTCGCGCCCAGGATGAGCGAGTTTTCGTCGGCGAACCACCCGCCCTCGCGGAACCGCCAGTTCGGACGCAGCCGGCGGAAGTGCTCGTCGACGCCCAGGAAGATCTGATTCCTCTCGTCAGCGCCCTTCGCGATGATCGCATCCATCAGGATGCCGGCGCTCTCGGCGACGCCGGGCACGGCGCGGACCTTCTCCAGATACTCCTCCTGCAGGTAACGGGGCCACTTCCCTCCGTGGAGGACGATTGTGCTCGCCTCGTAGGGGCATCCCTTCGGAACGACCATGATATGGGCGCCGAGAGCGTTCAACTCCTCTCTCAGGCCGCGCTCGTAGCCCCGCTGGAACTCCAGCAGGCTGTAGAGCACAGCAATCGCCACCGCGACCCCGGCCACCGTAAGCGCCGTGCGCACGGGCCGGCGCAGCAAGTTCTTGAGCGCCAACCGAAACCAGACCACCTCTTGCCTCCTTCCAGGGCGCGCGATGCTATCGTCCTCTCACTCCGATCGGAGCGCCTCGATAGGCCGGGCACGAGACGCGCGCAGCGCCGGGTAGAACCCCGCCACCGCGCCCACCGCCAGGATGAAGAGCAGGCACAGAACGAAGATCCGCGGGTCGAAGGCGAGGACACTCCCCTTCACGCTGGCCAGCATCTCCATGCGCGCCAGCGCCGCCTTGATCGCCCCCTCAATCGCCCGGGCGCCAAGCGCCGCGAGCGCCAGGCCCAGCGCGCCGCCGATCCCGACCATCAGGAGTGTTTCGGTCCAGATCAGCTGGAAGACGTGGCCCGGCTCCGCCCCGGTGGCCCGCATGACGCCGATCTCGCGCGTGCGCTCGAAGACCGACATGAGCACCGTGTTCAGCACGCCCAGCGTCGTGATCGCGATCACCACCAGGACGATCGAGAGGATGAGCGCGCGCGCCGACCCCAGCAGGTTCTGCATCGTCCCCAACAGCTCGCCCATCGCGACCACTTCGGCGCCGGGGATCTTCTCCAGCTCCTCCGTAATCTCCGCGGAACGCGCGGGATCGGCGAACCGGACCTGCACCGTGGTGATCTCGCCCTTCCGCTCGAACATCTCCTGAGCGGTCCGGAGTGGCACGAAGAAGAAGCCGTCATCCTGCTGGCCCGTGGGCGCCAGGATACCAGCGACGCGGAAGACGCGGTCGAGCTCCGGAACGTAAATCTCATCGCCCACGCTCGAAAGCTCGATGAGCGAGGCGTCAAAGCCCAGGATCACCGCGTCCGGGTCCTGCATCGCCTCGACGAACTCGGCGCGGCTCATCCGGTTGGCCGGATCCGCCGCGAGGGCATCCCAGTTGTCCTGAAGCTCGCGCGGGTCCACGCGCACTTTCAGGATCTTCCACCAGTTCTTCAAGTCGAAGGTGCGCTCGTCGATGCCGAAGAAGACGTCGGCGCGGCCCTCCTCCGGGCGCGAGATCGCGCTCATGAACGCTGGCGCCGCGATCTGCACGCCGTCGATGCCCGCCACGGTCTCCGCCGTCGCCTCCGGCAGGTGGTTATCAATCTTGCCGCCCTTCATCAGTAGCGAGGCCGCCTCGTAGGGGCAACCGATGGGGAGGACCATCGCATGAACCCCCATCTGCTGAAGCTGCTGGTGGAGGGCCTGGCTGTAGCCCTTGTTGAACGAGAGCAGCGTGAAAAGCACCGCGACCGCCACCGCGATCGTGAGCACTGTCAGCCCGGTGCGCGCCTTCCGCTGCGTCAGGTTCTTCAGCGCGAAGTGAATGAACCGCATTCCCTGACCCTCTCTCAAGAGCGGGCTCGGTGGAGGGGGAACGCCGGTCGGGCAGATGCCCGCGGGTGCCCAGCGCTCCCCTTCTTGCTTAGAGCCGCGCGCCGAGCGCCGTGATCTGCGGCGCGCCCGCTTCGTTCACGCTCACCCGGCCATGGACCGTGATCTCCTTGCCGGCCTGCCCGGGGGGCAACGCCCATCCCGAGGGCGCGCTATCCCAGCGCACCGTGCCGGTGCCGTCGTCTACCACGCCCCAGCAGCCGCTCGTGGGGCACACCTGGACGAGCTTGCCGGTCACGGTCACTTCCTTGCCTTCGAACGAGCCCGGATTGGCCGCGAGCTCCCCGACGGTGGTCACCACCGCGCCCTCCGGCACTCCCTGGCCCAACTCGCGGTTCCCGCCAGGCTTCGCCACGTAGGCGATCAACCCGGCCAACACCGCGATAACTCCCACGACGATCGCGATTCTCTTCATTGGCGTCTCCTCTTGTCTAGCGTCTGGAGCCGGCCTGATCCTCCCTGCTCCTTAGAACTCCACCAGAAACTGCCCGGTGACCCGCGCAGTCTCCATCGACATGCCGCCTTCGCGCCGCCGCCCCGTCTCAAACACGAGGCGCGCGGTCTTTCCTTCAGTGAGCTTGTGCTCGATGCCCGCCCAATAGCCGGTTAGCCCACCGGAGAACTGGCTCCACCGCTCTATGCCCGCTTCCAACGAGGTTTGGTAGCTCAGAGGATAGCTAAACTGGAGCCAGTGCCCATAGGCGCCCCGGCCGTTGTCGTCGCCGGCCACCACCTCCGCGCGCATCAGATAGGGACCCCAATAGAGCTCCGCGTCCACGGCCACGCGGTTCTTGTCGCTGAACTCCAGGACGTCGCCGCCGCTCATCCCCGGCTCGCTCATCAGCGAAAAGACAGGCAGCTTTCCCCGGAGCGCGGAGACGCCCAGGCGCAGCTCGTTATCGCCGAGCTCGAAGGTGTGGCTCACGCGCGCGGTGACCACCTTGTTGCCGTTGTTGTCCTTCCGGTAAGGGCCGTTGCCCGTGGTAACGGCCACCTGAAACTCCGTCGCCTTCCCCAGATAGCCCTCCACCGCGATCCCAGGGTCGATCCGAGCTCCCAGGCTGTAGCGGTAGAGCGTCTGGACCGGCCGGGTGTGCGTCTCGTAGTAGTGCAGGTTGCCGAAGGGGAGCACAAACTGCCCGACCTTCACCGTTGGTTCGCCCAGCTTCCCCCGGTAGATGACGTAGAGGTTGCCGAAGTGCATCCCCCGGCCCCGCCCCTTCATGGAGGTGTAGAACGGGATCTGCACCGCATAAGAAAAGTGCTGGCCGATCTCGCCCGTCACCTCTGCCTCGGCCGCCATCACCTCGAGCGTCGCGGGATGGTCCTTTTCCACCATGCCGTGGACATCCAGGCGATACCGGATCGAGTAGGAACGCGCCGGCGCGGCTTCCGGCTTTTCCGGACCGACGGGCGTGCTCTCCTCCGCGGCGCGAAGGCCGGGCGCTACCAGAGCAAGCCCCAGGCTGCACGCGACCGCGATACGAAGCATCCGCTTCATGGGCGTTTCTCCTCCGAGCACGGGGCTCAGCCGAGCTCATCCAGGACGATGAGCAGCTTCTTCACGGAGAAGGCGACGGCGCGCGAGGCGACCTCTGCATCCTTGGCCGCCGGCTGGATCGTCTTGCCCACCTCGAACGAGTCGCTCACCTTCTTGCCCCGGAACTGGCCAAGGAACGCCTCGCTGCGGAGGGCCTTGCGCGCACGCTCGCGGTCGCGCTGGATGCCAACGCCCTTCACCACGCCCTGGTTGTCGACCGCGACGACCACTTCAATCGCGCCATACTGGCCCTTGGCCAGGTGCGTCATGATCGTGCCCACCTGCCTGCCGCCATCGAGCACGCGATACAGCTTGAACTCGGTTTCGTCGGGGTCGAGACGGGCCCCGAGGCGCTTCTCAATCGCCGCCCGGCGAGAGCCAATCGACTTCAGATCCGTGCGGTAGGTATCCGCGCCCGGGAAGAACGTCTTGATATCCTGATCCGGCTTGCGCCAGACACAGAGCGCGGCGCTTGCCGGAGCGCCTGCGAATGTGAGCAGGAAGCCCGCGAGAAGCGCATTCGCAACCCGCGGCTTGAAACGGGTGAACCTCTCCATCGCACCATTCCTTTCCCTGTGCCGCGCATAGCGGCGCGGCAAAATCGCACAGGCGTAACGAAGTGTTCGCTGGCTGGGCCAGGGGCTTCTTGCACCACGCCCCATGAGAGAGCGATTTTCTTGCAAGGGGAGGCGATGGGGGCCCTTTGGGCCACGGGGCGTCCCATCGAGGCGCTCGGCGGTGGATCCGCGATACGCGCCTTCGAGAATGCCCCGGGAGGGGAACTCCCCGGATTGCCTTTCCCTGGCCGCTCGCCAGTTCACGGCAGAGGCCAATGGCCTTGCCACTCTCGGAAGCGAAAGAGATCAGGCGATGGGAGGAGCGCGGCCGGCGTCCGGGCGAGAGTCACACTGAGGCCCAGGCAGAAGCCTGTCGGCCGCCGGAAGGCAGGCGGAGCGTTCCAAAGAGGGTGCGGAGACAGATGGCGAAAGCACCGTCGGCCCATCCGGCAGCGCCCACTTGAGCGCCCGGCCGGCGGTCGGCGCACTTGCGACTGCGGCTGGAAACTCCGACGGGGCGGCCGGGGCGCAGAAGCACTCGTGCTGCGGCGTGACAGCCGACAAGCCCGTCTCGGACGATGCCACCTGCGCGGCATGGCCCGGGTGCCCGGCGCAACCGGAAGGCTCTATCGCAGCGTTCGTCTTCAGGACGGAGCAGCAGGGCCCCGAGAGGGGCATCTGCGACGACCCGTAGCAGCACGCGCTCGCCGCGCCGGCTGCCCCCCGATGCGTGGCGCACGGGAAGCCGATGCCCGCGGCCGCGGGGCCGAGGACCATCGCCAGCAGGGCGATGAGCTGTATGGGGAATGCGTGCCGCCTGATCCGCCTCATTGTTGTACTCGGTTTCGAGGGAGCGGTCCCTATCATATACCCTACCGCTCCCATTCCCATAAGGAGAGACAATCCAGGAACCCAGGAGGTTCCATGATTCTCACCCGCTCCGGCCTCCGGCAGCCAAGCCGCCGGCAAGGATCAGCTATCTGGCCGAACCCGCACCGACAGCAGCGAGTGCATGCTCCAGATCGGCCAGGAGGTCATCGACATCCTCGATGCCAACGGAGAGCCGGATCGTTCCTGCTGTGATCCCCCGCTGCCCAGGCTTTCCGCTAGCGAGAAGACGCGCAGGCTTTTCAGGAAGAGATCCGCTTTCGACCGCCCGCCCGGCTGCTGTCGCCTCGATAATGGTCCCGGCCGGCTGCAGAAGGCCGGTTCGCTCGGCTTCCTCGACCATGGCGAGGCCGATGCGGTCCTTCACGCTTCCACCCGGGGTGAGCGACTCCGCCCTGGCCAGCGGGGTCACCGGCAGGCCGTCGGTGACCCTCGATAGGCGGATGAGCGACGTCCTCCCGATGGCGTCCAGAATGCTCTTGTGGTATCTCCTCTTCCGCTCGCGCTCCTGTGATTCGTTATTCGCCAAAGAGTGCGGTACTGAGGTAGCGCTCGCCGGTATCGGGGAGCACCACGACGATGCGTTTGCCGGCGTTCTCTGGCCGCGCCGCGACCTTGAGCGCCGCGAAAGCCGCCGCACCCGAGGAGATCCCGACCAGGATTCCCTCCTCGCGTGCCAGGCGGCGCCCCATCTCGAACGCCTCTTCGTTCCCCACGCGCAGGATCTCGTCAACGACCTCTCGGTTGAGGACCGCGGGCACGAACCCGGCGCCGATGCCCTGGATCTTATGCGGCCCGGGATTCCCGCCCGAGAGGACGGGGGAGTCGGCAGGCTCGACGGCAACTACGCGCAGGTCTGGCTTGCGCGCCTTTAGCACCTCGCCCACCCCGGTGAGCGTGCCTCCGGTGCCGACCCCGGCCACGAAGGTGTCTATGCGGCCGCCGGTATCCCGCCAGATCTCCTCGGCGGTCGTCCGTCGGTGAACCTCGGGGTTGGCCTGGTTCTCGAACTGCTGGGGCACAAAGGAGTTCGGGATCTCGGCCGCCAGCTCCAGCGCGCGGCGCACGGCGCCCTTCATCCCCTCGGCGCCAGGCGTGAGCACGATCTCGGCGCCGTAGGCCCTCAACAGCGCTCGCCGCTCCACGCTCATCGTCTCCGGCATCGTCAAGATGAGGCGATAGCCCCGCGCGGCAGCAACCATCGCCAGGCCAATGCCCGTGTTGCCGCTCGTCGGCTCGATGAGCACGCTCCGCGGCGTGAGCCGCCCCTCCTCTTCCGCTTTCAGCAGCATCGCCAGGGCGATGCGATCCTTGACACTCCCCCCCGGGTTGAAGCTCTCCAGCTTCGCCACCACTTCTGCCGCGAGCCCCCGGGTGACCCGGCGCAGACGAACCAGAGGTGTACCGCCGATCAGCTCCGTCACATCCTGGGCGATTCTCTCGTCAGATCTGTATACCACGTTCCCTTCCTCTCCTTGTTCTGAGAAACCATAGCGGGGGCTGCCAGTCCTCGTCGGGACTACCGCCGCCCCGGTTTTCTCTCAACGGCCGCGCCGCCGCTCGGGATTCCCGGGATTGATACTACTAAGTCCATCGTGATAGTATAGTATCAACTCCACCGGGAACTTGTCAAGGGGTTTGTGGCAGGAGCATTCGCTGGGAGGCAGGGGAGGCGCTCGCCACGGGGAGTGCCGCGGGGGGAAGTGCATTACGGAAAGAGGGCGGGCCG
>DUUU01000155.1 GCA_012841485.1 Armatimonadota bacterium | reverse complement strand
CGCTCCACGATGCGCGGGGAAAACCCCTCCTTCTCGGCCATGAGGATCATGACCTCCAGGCTTCCGCCGACCCCCATGAGGATGTTGCCGAAGTTGTGCGCCACTCCCGCCGCGAGCTCTCCCACGGCCGCCAGGCGCGCCGACTGAAGCAGTTGGCGCTCCATGGCCTTCTGCTCGGTGACGTCTCGGACATACTCCACCACCGCCACCACATCGCCTGATTCGTCTCGCAGAGGATAGGTGGCCACATGGAACTCGCCCGGGATCGGCATCGTGTTCACATCGACGCTCTGAGGTTGGCCCGTGCGGAACGTCTCCAGCACGACCGCCTCATCGGCGGGCATCTCAGTCGTCTGGAAGAGGCCCTGACAGGTGTGCCCGATGAGCTGCTGCGGAATCCGCCCGAAGATCGACGCGGCGGCCCGGTTCGCCTTCATGATCGAGAGATCACGCGCCTTGACGAACACCCAGTCGGTGATCGCGTCAAAACACGCCATCCACTCTCTGCGCGCCCCTGCTACTCTTTCAAACAAATCGCTTGCCGGCTGCGCCATACGCTTGTCCCCAGTATCACTCTCCAGCCCCCCACGGCAGCGCCACGATGAAGGACGTTCCCACTCCCACCTGGCTCTCTACGCGAATATCGCCCCCCATCGCGCGTATCATGCGGAGGCTGGACGAAAGCCCGATACCCGAGCCTGGTGGTCCATGCATCCGATGGCTATAGAATGGCTCGAAGATGCGCTCGATCTCCTCGGGCGGAATGCCACACCCGGTATCCTTGACGCGGATGATCACCCGGTCCCCCTCGCAGGCCGCATCCACGGTCACCGTGCCTCCCCCGGCGATCGCCTGCAGCGCGTTGAGCACCAGATTCACCAGCACTTCGTGCAGCTGACTGGCATCGGCACGCACAGGGGGCAGGTTGGCCGGCAGCTCGGCACGGATGCGGATTCCACGGCTGGCCGGATGTGCCTTGCAGAGAGCCACCACATCCGGGAGCAGGACATCTAGGTGGACATCGGCCACTTCTTGAGGTATTCCCCGCGCGAAATCAAGCAGGCGCTGGAGCACCTGGTTGCCCCGGAAGACGTGGCCCTGGGCGTCCACGAGGCGCTCGCGCACCGCATCCATGCTACCGCCGCGCTCCATCAGCATCAGGGCGACATCTAGCATTCCCGAGACGCCCATGAGCACGTTCTTGAAGTTGTGGACGACTCCCGCGGCAAGCTCGCCCACGCCCGCCAGACGCGCGGAGTGATAGAGACGCGCCTGCATCTCGCGCTGAGCGGTAACATCTTTAAGATATTCGACAACACCAACACATTTGCCTGTATCATCGAACAGCGGGTAGGCGGA
This sequence comes from Armatimonadota bacterium, assembly GCA_012841485.1. The sequence goes on along the minus strand of DUUU01000155.1, from coordinate 8,990 downwards.
AACCTGGAAGGCGCCAGGCACCGAGAGATCCTCCACCTCGCGGGTCACCGGTTGACCCTGCACCAGGCACTCCGCGAAGATATCGATGGGGGTCGGCGCGCGCCCGCCGTGGAGAAGCTCCAGGTAGTGACGCCCGATCAACGAGGCGACCTCCCGACCCAGCATCGCGCCCGCTGCCCGATTGGCCCGCAAGAGGCGGCCCTCGGTGGAGAAGATGTAGACGGGGTCGCGGATGGCGTCGAAGGTCGCTTCCCACTCGCGCTTTGCGGCCTCGGTCGCCCGGAAGAGCATGGCGTTGTCGATAGCGACCGCGGCTTGCTGCGCGAGCGTCTCAGCCAGGCGGATGCGAACATCCGACACGCGCGTGTGCTCTCGATAGCAGATAACGAGAGCGCCATCCACCTCGCTCCGCGAGCTCATCGGCACCACCAGGCTGGTAGCCACTCCCTTGCCTCGCGCGCCGTCACCATCGCGCATCAGCGGGTGTGCCACCGCATCCGTGACCACTGTGCGATCGTTCTGGATGGCCTCGGCCAGAAGCGGGTGCTCCTCCAACCGGTAGACTTCCTGAAACTGCTCGTCGGTCACCTTCCGGTGGCGGTCGGCGATGAAAGCGGTGTGCAGCGTGCTCCTATCCTGGTCGAGCACCAGCACCGCCGCCAGGTCGGCGGAGAAGAGGTCATAGGCGTAGGCGCCGGTAACGCGCAGAGCGGCCTCGACATCCAGGGTGCCGATGGCCATGCCCACCTGACCGATCGCGGCGGCCTCCTGGGTCTTCCGGCGCTGTGCCTCGAAGAGACGCGCGTTGGCGATGGCGGCGGCGGCGTGGTTGGCGAAGATCGAGAGGAGCGCGACCTCGTCTGGACTGGGGTGCGAAGGACGACCGTAGCACAGCCCCAGGACGCCGAGAACCCCCTCCGCCGAGATCAGGGGAAAGCCGACCATCGACGTGACATCCGGGGGAAGCGCGGCCGCGCCTGCCAGCAATCCGTCACCCACGTCGCGCACGGTCGCCTGGCGCGACCGGAACGCTTCGGCCAGCGGATCATCCGAGGTGATGGCAATCCGCTCGCCCTCCGCGACCCCGGCAGTGCCCCCGTAAGCAGAGCAGTAGAGCGTCTCCCGCTCTTCGTCCGGCATCCAGACCGTGCAGCTCAGCGCGCCCGTGATCTCCGCGGCATGCGAGACGATGACCTTGAGCACCTGATCCAGGTGCAGGATCCCCACCACCTGGCGCGCCGTCTCGTAGAGAGCATTCATGCGCGCCTGCGCCTGGCGCCGCTCGCGGATGTCGCGAGCGATACCTTGCCAGGCAATCGTTTCACCGTTATGCTTGACCGGGGTAGAGTGGACCTCGAGAGGGATGCGGCTGCCGTCCCGGCAGATGACTTCCGTCTCGTAGCGGCGACCGCCATCGGGCATCGACACGCCCTCGCGCCGCGCCAGCGCGCTCGGCCGGTAGTCGGGCGCCAGAAACTCCAGGAGATTGCGCCCGACGATCTCGTCCCGTGACCATCCGGTGGCCTGCTCCAGGCGCCGGTTGACGAAGAGCAGCTTTCCTTCAGGGTTGTGGAGGTAGATGAGGTCGTTCGCGTGCTCGACGAGGAGGCGGAACCAGATAGCCCACGAGGGGCTGATGGAGTCCAATCCGACAGCGGGATCCAGGACATACCTCCCCCGATCCTCCCGTGGTTTGACAGGAGGCGTGTCTGGATTGGAGTTTCGTGGGGTTTCCAGTTCCATTGGTTACATTCCGGGGGAAGAAGGGCCAGTTCCTGGGTAACGCGCCGGCGCGACGACACCTACCTCATCGGTGAGGCTCGCCCGCTTCCGCAGTGTCGGCAGCAAGCGCCAGGCTGACATAGCGCTCGACGTCGCGACGGGTGAATGGCTTGATCAGCGAGCCGAAGGCGCCCATCTCAACCGCGCGGCTGGCGGCCTCCATCGTCGTATAGGCCGTGACGATGACGACTGGCAGCGTGGGCCGAAGCTGGCGCAGTCTGGCCAGCGTCTCGATCCCATCCATCCCGGGCATCCGCACATCGAGGAACACCAGAGCGAACTCCTGATCCCGGATGCTCGCCAGACACTCCTCACCGCTCGCAGCGGTATGAACCTCGAACCGGTCCTTCAGAAGCATCCGGAACGACTCGCGCGGGCCCAACTCGTCATCGACTACCAGGATGCGCTGATTCATGCCTTTTCACTCACCTGCCACACACCCCCGAACCATAGGTTCGCCAGCCACTTCATGGCTCCTTGCTCAGCGAACCCGCCCGGCTTACGACCGGCGTCCCCTACCGACCGCGCCATCCACCGGCTTCTCAACAGCCTCCAACACCATCGGAGTCTCTCGCTGCCCATCCCCGTCTTGGCCGGTGGCCGCGAGCTTCTCCACCAAGCCGGCCAGGCGACTCAGCTCCTGCGCCAGGACGTCTCGCAGTTCGCCCACCTGCTCCGGATCCAGCGGCCCCTCCGGGATGGTCTGGATGGCTGCCTGCGCCTCACCGAGCGATTGGCGCATCTCTTGCGCCAGTGACCCGATGCCGGCCTGGAGGTGCTGCACGGCCGAGGCGAGGTTCTCGATATCCTTTCGAGAGAACGCCGGGCGTGGATTGAGCACGAGGGCGCTGCCCAGAACATCGCCGCTTGGATCCGCCAGCGGGTACGCATTCACGATCAAGGGGGTGCGCGCAGGCAGGAGGAGCACCTCTTTATCCCCCACCGGATCGCCCGAGCACATCACCTCATACAGCAAGTCACCCAGAGGAGAAGGCAGAGTGCGCAGGTCTTGGTGCAGCACCTCCGACGCGGCCTTCCCCAGAATCTCGGCCGCGCGCTGGTTGCACATCACCACCTCCTCACGGTCGTTGATGGTGATAACGCCCGCGCTCATGGCGGCCACCACCTGCTCGGTGTAGGTCTTCTCGTGGAGCACCTGGCGCAGGGCGCCCATATCGCGCACGGCGACAGCCATGTGGCTCGCGAGGGTGAAGAGCGTCTCCAGCTCATCCTCATGGAATGGCGACCCAGTGACGCGGTTGTTGAGGTTCAGGATCCCCACCAGCACTCCGCCGCACAGCATCGGAATGCTCACCATCGCCTGAAGCGCATCCATCTCCTTGCGCAGCTCCGCAGAGACTCCAGGGTCCTCGGCCAGCTCGCGGGTCATGATGCAGCCCTCGCGCGCCAGCCACGCGGCAAGCCCGGCAGAGGAGCGAAGCCGCAGCCCCTCCGCCACGTCCGGGCGAAGTCCGCGGAAGCAGCGCACGCGATACTCTCCCGGAGCCCCCTCGTGGAGGAGCACCGAGACCTTGCTGACGCGCATCATCTCCATCACGGTATCGATGAAGAGGCTGAGGAGACGCTCCTGGTCGAAGCCGGATGAGAGCGCGCGAGAGAAGGCCTTGATGATCTTGTCTACCGGCCGTGAGGGCGCGCGGGCTGCCTGGAGGCGCTCGCTCCGCGCCCGCAGACGTCGGATCTCCTCGCGTTGCTGACCCAGCTCCTCCAGGAGGCGCTGGCGCTCCATGACCCGGTCGAGGACCGCGCTGATCTCATACGGGGTAGAGTCCGCGCGGAGGGAGGCATCGTAGGAGGTCCCCAGCGTGCCATCCATCCCCTCATCCGGCAAGAGCGCGACCACGGAGCAGTGCTCGCGCCACTCGTGGATGCGCTCGGGGATGTCATCGGAGCGAACACTCGGGCTGCAGAGATCGACCAACGCCAGATCTACCGGCAGGGTCTGCACCAGGTCCAGGCTCTCCGCCACCGAGCGCCCGACGATCACGGAAAACTCGCCCGAAAGGTTGCGCTGCAGTTCACGCACGCGATCAGGAGCATCGGTCAGGATGAGTGCTAGCTTCATAGTACTACCCTCGCGCCCACCCTGCCGCTACCAAGCCCCCCGCCTCTTCTTCCAGCAGGCAAAGCGCCGGATCGTTCTCAGCGGGGCACACGGCCGGCAAGTGGATGATGAACGCGGTCAAACCCTCTTCGGTGGTCGCAGCGCGGATCTCACCATGGTGCTCCGTCACAATCCGCTTGCAGATGGAAAGTCCCAAGCCCGTCCCCTCACTCCGGGTTGAGAAGAAGGGCTCGAAGAGTCTCGCCAGATGGGCTTCCGGGATGTGGGGCCCCGTGTTGGCAAAGACGATCTCGATTCGCTCCTCGGCAGGCAGGAGATAGGGAGCGGCCGTGCGTCCCTGTAGCAGCCGCGTGGTGATGCGCAGAACGCCGCCCTCAGGCATCGCCTGAATCGCATTCAACGCGATATTCAGGACTACCTGCCGCAATTGCGACGCATCGGCCATCGTGCGCGGCAAGGGCTCCGCGAACTCTGTCTCCACCTGCACCGAGCAGCGCGCCGCTTCGTAGGAAAGCAGTTGGAGCGTCTCCTGGATCAGCTCGTTCAGGCCGACGGGCTCGAGCCGCGGCGGTTGTGGGCGCGCATAGTGAAGCAGCTGCCCGATCAACCGGTCGATCCGATCCACTTCCTGCACGACGACCTGAGAAAACTGCTCGCGGAACTCGACGTCTTCATGCTTCTCCGGCAAGAGCTCCGCGAACGTTCTGACCGCGACCAACGGGTTCTTGACCTCGTGCGCGATCCCGGCGGCCAATCCACCGAGGGTCGCCAACCGGTCGGCTTGCATCGCATCCTCATGAAGCTGCGCGTTTACGACCGCACTGGCGGCCTCCGCCCCCAGGGTGGAGAGGAGGTCGATATCCTGTGTGGTGAACACATCGCCGGAGATCTTGGGGCCGACGAGGAGAATCGCCCACAGCACGTTTCCAGAGAGGAGCGGCACCGCTACATCCGCACCAAAGTGCTTCATATCCCGCTCGATCGCCCGCCCCCTCTCCCCGGGCAGGCGCACGGCAAGCTCCTCACGCACGACCGGCTCCTGGACTTCTTCCAGGAAGATTGTGAGGGGGCTGATTCGGGTGAGCCCCCCCGGACTGGGCTCTTCCTCTTCCTGAGCCGCCCAGCCACTGTGTACGCCCTTAAACCGGAAGCCCCCGGCGGCACGGTCGTGCAGGAGCAGCAGCCCGCGCTCCACACGCAGTGTCGCGCAGACGGTGCGCAGCAGGTAGTCGACCGCGGCGTTCAGATCCAGCGTCGCGGTCAAGGCACGGCTGGCATCGCGCACCGTGCTCTGATAGTCGTAGGGGGGCCGGTGGAAGTAGCGCAACACCGCGTTCTGAACCCGATTGCGGAGCGGCTGGAAGAGCAACGCCGTTGCCAGCATGGCGATGCTGGTCTTCGTGGTGCCCGTTCCCGCCAGGAGGGCGTTCATTAGCCAGAGGAGGCCGAAGAAGACCAACGCCGCGATTAGGAGCGCCAGCACATGGGCAACGCCGCGGCCCACCACAAGTCGGATCCCCATGAGCCGGTAATGCACCACGGCATGGGCGACCATCGCGGTGAAGATGAGCGTGCAGCAGGGCCCCACCCACACCAGGGAGTGAATGCCAAAGAGCGGGGCCACCATGTTGGACGGCAGCGGGCTCAACCCGGCCAGGGCCAGTCCGGTCAGAAGATACTCGATCTGCACTCGGCGCTTGCCGCGCGAGTGCTTCCGGCGGTAGAGGCTCTCGCCGATGATCCAGCAGAGGGAGAGGCTGATGCACCCGAAGTAGGCCGGCAGCAGCGGCCCGTAGACGGCGCGCAGTTGGCTCTTCTCCACCTGGGCTTCCTGGATCAGGTCAGGCGTGAAGACCGCCATCGTCGCGATGATGCCGCTGACCACCCACACCAGCACGCGGAGAAGAAGCGGTGTTCGGGTGTCTCCCTCGGGGTAGACGAGCACGAGCGAGACGAACCCGGCCCAGAGGAAGAGCGCCACGGCATGGGCCCACCGCCCCACGACCACGGGATCCGTTCCCAGCTCCGGGAGGTAGACCGCGGCGCCCAGGAACGCCCAGATGGCAAAGAGCACCGCCATCACGAGGAAGGAACGGTTCACTGCGCTCTTCGGATTGCGACCGAAGACGAAGCACCCAACCGTGAGGTGCGCCGTACCTACCAGGAGCAGGAGAAGAGCGGGGTAGTCCATGGGATCACCCCCGCCTGTGATCGCGGTAGCGAGCCACCGCGATGGAGTGGTTTGCCCCCCCGAAACCATGCGAATTCACCAGCGCCACATTCACCCGGCACACCCGGGCGTGGTTGGGAACGTAGTCGAGGTCGCACTCGGGGTCAGGGACCCGGTAGTTGGTGGTGGGTGGCACCATCTGGTGCTCGAAGGCCAAGGCCACGGTGATCAGTTGCAGGGGCCCCGCCGAAGCCAGCGGATTGCCGATCATCGATTTGATGGAGCTAACCGCCAGGCTATAGGCGTGCTCCCCGAACACCGCCTTGATAGCGCGCGTCTCCTGTGTATCGCAGCCGTCGGAGGATCCGTGGGCGCAGATGTAATCCACCTCATTCGGGCGCAGCCGGCCGTCCGCAAGGGCGAGGCGCATACTACGCTCCAGGAAGGTGTCGTTCTCCGCGAAACCCACCATGCCATGAGCCTCAGCGTTAGAGCCATAGCCCAGAATCTCGCCGTAGATCCGGGCGCCGCGGCGCATCGCGTGGTTCAGCTCCTCAAGGACGACGACCCCCGCGCCCTCGGCAAGCACGCCTCCGCGGCGCGTGCCATCGAATGGCCGCGAGACCGCGCCGGGATCCTCACCCTCCTTATGGGGGGGAAGCACCCGGGTGGCGCACATCGCGGCCAAGACGTAGGGCGTCACCGCGCCATCGGCTCCGCCCGCCAGCATCACATCTGCTCGTCCTGAGCGGATCTCCTCGCGGGCCGCCCCAACCGCCGCTGTTCCCGAGGCGCACCCGGCGGAGATGGTGCTGGTCGGGCCCTCGCACCGGCAGGCGATGGAGATCTCCGCCGCGGCAGCATGCGGGAAGGCATTGCCTGTAAGCGCCGGGCTCGTCCTCCGCGGCCCCGCCTTCAGGAACTGCTCGAAGCCGCGCTCCAGAATGTCCACGGCGTTCTGGCTGACCCCCAGACAGACTCCCCGACGCGTGGCCGCGGCAGCATCCTGCTCATCAAGCCCCGCGTCGCGCATCGCCAGACGGGCGGCGACGACGGCCAACTGGGCGAACCGCCCCATGTGGCGCACATGACGCGGATCGATATACTCCTCCGGATTGAGGTCTTCCACCTGGCCGGCGACACGGCAAGAGTAGCCCGAGGTATCAAAGCTCGTGATTTGCCGTATCCCGGAGCGCCCCGATATCAGGGCTTCCCAGAACGCCTCTCTCCCGGTTCCGTTGGGCGCCACCGGGCCCACGCCGGTGATAACGACTCTGCGCTTGCTCATCTGCCCACCTTTTCGCGCGCTTCCCCCCTTGTGCTTTAGCCGGCAGGCGGACCCCAGCGGCACACGTCCCCGCCCGGTGGCACCCCTGCCGGTGCTCCACCTGAGGCCGGCCGACAAGCCCCCTGCGCATGAAAACTGCCCAGGGCCGCATGAAAAGGAGCCGCCCGCCGCGCGCAGCTCTGGCCACGGCATTCCGAGCACGAAGGTTCTGGCCCATCAGCGATGCATTCGCGTTGATACGAGGTACGCAAGGAACGCGAGCAGTCCATACCAGCCGGTGAAGAAGGTCGCGAAGAAGATGAGGCCGGTCCAGAGCAGTGTCACGGGCATCGACATGCCAAGCGAGCGAGCGTCTCGGTATACGAAGAGAGTGATGAGAGCGCCTATCACCCATCCGAGCACGCTGCCCAGGCCCGACATCAGGCGCGGCATCAGACCCATCAGGAGCATCGCCACGCCGATGAGAATCGCGGCGCGCGCCCATTCCGGCAGGTGTACCCCGCTGGCCCGCGGGAGAGACGGCTTGATCATCGGCGCCCTTCGAAGGAGGCGGCGCGGTGGAGACGGCTCCTCGAGGCCGCGCAAGAGTGGAGCCAGAGCGCGATCCTGCTCATCGCGCAGCTCGCGCAGCCGGCGCTCCAGTTCCGAGTTATCCGGATCGCAGCGCAGTGCGGCCGTCATCTCGTGCAGCGCCCCTCCCAAGCTTCCTTGCCGGTGCAACACCTCCGCCAACAGAGCATGCGCCTCGGCACTCTGCGGATCGAGCGAAACCGCCTGCTCACACCGCGTGCGCGCCTCAGCGAGTCGCCCCGCGGCAAGCGCCTTGCGCGCTTCCGCCACGCCCTGCGCAGCTCGCTCTCGATCTTCCTCCTTCACGGAACCCCTGGATGCTTCCTCGTCCAAACGAGAGCCACAGAAGACGCAATGGGCATGGAGGCTCGAATTCACGCGGTCGCAGCGCGGACAGGGAATCACCGGTCCGTCACTATCTACCTTGGCCTTCATGCCCTCCGAAGGGCTCTCGGACCAAAGGCGTGACTGCAGAGGCGCACCGCATCGCGCGCAGTAGCGCGCCCCCGAAACTTGGGTGCTGCTGTTGCACGATACACAGTACATGTTGGATGGTTTCGTCGCAACGGCCCAGGTTTCCTTGGTTCATTCCCCGCGTTCCATTGCTCGCCATCGCGCAACCCAGTATAGCATGCAGGCTTACACATGTCAACCGTGAGCACGGGCCCCGTTCTGAGGGGCAACGCCCTGGTGACACGCGCTCCCGCCCAGTCCGGATGCTCTACGGGCGTTGCCTGGAAGGGGTCCTCGAAAGGGGCGTCGAAGGGAGAGAAGACGTTCCGGCTACCGCGTGTTGCGCAAAGGATGAATTCGATGCTGAGCATACGCCCATTCCGACCTGAAGACGCCCCTCGCATCCGCGACATCACCGTCGCGTGCTTCGACGGCGTCTCCATCGACCAGAACATCGAGCGTCTGCTCGGGGTGGTGGCCGACCTTCCCTGGCAGGCGCGAAAGGCAGCGCAGGTGGAGGACGACTGCCGGGCTCACCCGGAAGGCGTTTTCGTCGCGGAGGTGGCCGGCGAGGTGGCGGGTTATGTCACCACTCGGATCAACCCACACACGCGCACGGGATGGATCCCTCACCTCGCCGT
>DUUU01000154.1 GCA_012841485.1 Armatimonadota bacterium | reverse complement strand
GCTTCGCTCCTTTTGTGTACACCGTTTCGCGGGCAGCAGGTTCCCGGCGCCGCCGGCCTGCTGCCCTCTTCTTGGGGAGGTTCGAATGCCGCTCTATGAGATGAAGTGCGCCGACTGCCGGCACACGTTCGAAATACTGACGCCGACGATGGCGGTGCCCGAGGATCAAGAGTGCCCGGAGTGTGGCAGCACGTCGGTGCGCCGTCTCTTCTCGCCATTCTTCTCGAAGACGGCGCAGAAGGCGCACACCCCATCGCCGGAGGCGTGCCGCTCCTGCCCCGGTCGCGAGGCGGGATCGGGTTGCCCATACGCGGAGTAGACACCCCCCGAGAGGCCAGGAAGAGTGAGCGCCGGAGCGGCATGGCCGCTTCGCGCCGCACTCTGGGGCGGATTCCCCCGGGAACCCCCGTGGCGGGAGAGATACATGGCAGATAAAGTTTACTACATTACCACGCCCATCTACTACGTGAACGATGCGCCGCACATCGGCCACTTCTCGACGACTGTGGCGGCCGACGTGCTCGCGCGTTTCCAGCGCCTGCGCGGGCGCCAGGTGCTCTTTGCGACGGGCACCGACGAGCACGCGCCCAAGGTCGCGGAGGCCGCTCGCCAGCGCAGCCTCGAGCCGCAGGCGTTTGTAGATGAGATTGTCCAGGCCTACCTGCGCACATGGGAGGAAACACACGTCTCCTACGATGATTTCATCCGCACCAGCGAGCCCCGGCATCGCGAGGTGGTTTCGCGTGTCTTCCAGCGCCTGCGTGATCAGGGCGACATCTACAAAGGCGTCTACGAGGGCTGGTACTGCGTGCCGGATGAGACCTTCTGGCAGGAGTCGGAGCTGATCGAGGGCCGCTGCCCCAACCCCGAGTGCCGCCGCCCCGTTCAGAAAGTGCAGGAGGAAAACTGGTTCTTCCGGCTTTCGAACTATCAGGATCGCCTTCTCGAATACTATGAGGCACACCCGGACGTGCTTCAGCCAGACTTCCGGCGCAACGAGGTCCTCTCCTTCATTCGCGGGGGCCTGCGCGATGCAAGCATCACGCGTTCCGCCTATGGCTGGGGCATTCCCGTGCCCGACGACCCCTCCAAGGTGATCTACGTCTGGTTTGATGCCCTCCTCAACTACATCACCGTGGCAGGTTATCTCTCCGACGAAGAGAAGTTCCGCGACGTGTGGCCGGCGGACCTCCACCTGATGGCCAAGGATATCTTCGTCCGCTTCCATGCCACGATGTGGCCGGCCATCCTGATGGCGCTCGACTTGCCGTTGCCCCGGCGCATCTTCGCGCACGGCTTCTGGACCATCGACGGCGAGAAGGTCTCCAAATCGAAGGGGAACGCCATCAACCCGCGGAAACTGGCCGCCGATATCGCCGAGCGATCCGGCTCCCGCTACGACGTCGTCATCGACGCGCTCCGCTTCTTCATCTTCCGCGAGGTGCCCTTCGGCCTGGATGGCGACTTCTCGACGGCGAGCTTCGTCCAGCGCTTCAACGCGGACCTGGCAAACGACCTGGGCAATCTGGTGAACCGGAGCATCACCATGCTCCACCGCTATTTCGAGGGCGTGGTGCCCACGGCCGAGGTGGACCCGGCCGTCGTGGCTGCCGCCGAGCCGATGCTGCAGGGCCTTCCCGAGGCGATTGAGGGACTGCGCTTTGGCGCGGCGCTGGACCTCATTTGGGGCTTCATCGGGGCGCTGAATAAATACATCGACGAGCGTGCGCCGTGGAAGCTGGCGAAGGAAGGTCAGCAAGAGGCGTTGGCGCAAGTGATGTACTCCCTGATCGACGGCATCCGCTTGGCGGCGCTGGCGGTCTCGCCCTTCATGCCCGAAGCCGCGAAGGAGATCTGGCGCCAGCTTGGCATCGCCGCGCCGCTGGAAGTTCAGCGATGGGAGACGGCGATGCAGCCCGGCCTCCTGCCCGCGGCCACGGCGACCGCTTCACCCGAGCCGATCTTCCGGCGCATCGAGGAGAAGAGCGCCCCAACTAAGGAGAAAAAGATGACAGAGACCCCGGCTCCCGCGCCGGCCCCTTCCCCGGCGGAGGCAGAGAAGCCAACCGTCACGTTCGATGAGTTCAAGCGCCTGGATCTGCGCGTGAGCCGCATTGAAGCTGCCGAGCGTATCCCCAAGGCAGACAAGCTGTTGAAGCTGACCGTGAACACGGGGAAGGATACGCGCACCGTGGTGGCCGGTATCGCCCAGTGGTATGAGCCGGAGAGCCTGGTCGGGCGCAAGATCATCTTGATCTGCAACCTCGCTCCGGCGAAGATCCGCGGCGTCGAATCGCAGGGGATGCTCCTGGCCGCCGATGGCCCGGGCGGCAGCGCCGTCCTTCTCCAGCCGGAGCAGGATGTCCCGGTTGGCAGTAGCGTCCGGTAGAACCTCTCCACCGCCGCCCGCTGGCATCCATCCTGCATCCCGACACGCGGGAGGGCGGGATGCGCGAGCGGGTGGCGGTAATCCGGTGCGGGGCCGAGGCGGGCACGGAGGAGATTGCGCGCGCGGCACAGCGCGCTGTCAGCGCGCTGTCCGGCCTCGATAGCGCCCTGGCGGGCGCCCGGAGCGTGGTCATCAAGATCAACGCCGGCGTGGATCGTCGGGTGCTCACCGCTGGCCGGCAAACGGAGCTGACCGATCCGGCGGTGGTGGTTGGGGTCATCCGCGCGCTGCGCGCCGTGACAGACGCGGAGCTGCTGGTCGGCGACGCCCCCACCGATGAGAGTGCCCCTCGCCTCTACGAGTGCCTCGGCTACCCTGAATGCCTCGCGTTCGACCGGAAGACCCGGTTGGTGGATTTCGGTCGCCCCCCCTACCTGGCGGTGCCTGTGCCGGGCGATCCGCTGATGTTCCGCGAATACCGCCTGAACGCCGAGCTGGCTGCCCCCAGCGCGGTGGTCTCCGTCGCCAAGATGAAGGCGCATCGCGCGATGGGCGCCACGCTCTCCATCAAGAACCTCTTCGGCCTGACGCCGCCGCGCGTCTATGGCCGTCCACGCCACTACTTGCACGACCGCCTGATCCGCCTGCCGCGCGTGCTGGTCGACCTGGCGATGCTCCTGAAGCCGGTGATCAACGTCGTGGATGGCGTGGTGGCAGCCAACCACGGTGAATGGCAGGGCACGCCGGTGCAGCCGGGGCTGATCCTCGCGGGGAGGAACGCCGTCGCCGTGGACGCGGTGGGGATGCGCGCCATGGGGTTTGACCCGGAGGCCGATTACCCGCAGGCGCCCTTTTACTATCGCCGGAACGCGGTGAAGCTAGCCGCCGAGACGGGCCTCGGGCCGGTGCGCGAGGACGCGATTGAGGTGGTGGGCGATGGTCTTCCCGAGACGCTGCCCCGATTTGCTGTCTTGCCCTATGGAGAGGGCATCGAGGCGCGCGAGGCGGAGCTGCGCCGTGGCGCCCAGGTCGCTCTGGACTACATGGCCGGCCGTTCCCGCTTCCTGGATCGGTATCGAAACCGTTTTGTGGCGTTCCGTGGGAACCGGGTGCTCTGGTCGGCGCGCACGGTGGACGAGATGATCCGGCTCGAGCGCACGTGGTGCCGGGGGCCATGGGAAGCGCCGGAGTTCATGGTGCGCGTTCTCCCTGAAGAGGATGAGATTGAGTGCCTGCAGGCATACGCCGAGGTGCTGCGGACTCGCCGCGAGGAGAGGGTGTTGACCGCGTGAGCGACGCGAGGGAATGGATCCTGCCGGGGCAGGAGGAAGGTCGGATGCCTGGCTGATGGGCCTGCGGCTGCCTGGAGCAGGCCGGCGTGGCACCGGCCGTGAGAGAGAGCTTCCGAAAGTGGGTTTCCCGGGCGAGCCTTGGGGGAAAAGTGGCTCGTGTGGTGGCCCCCCAAGGGATGGGGGCGGATGGTGGAGATGATGGGGGATACCTTCAGGGAGCAGATGCCGGAACACCTGGAGGGTGCCGTGCGAGACCTTCTGGACGAGGGGGAGGAGCCACGGATCACCCTCAGCGCCGATCTCGACCGGAACGCCCGATTCGGCGCGACGTCGTGGCTGGTTGCCACGGATCGCCGCCTGCTCATCCTCAGCCCGATGGGGAAGGCCTCTTCGCTCGCGTCCGCCGGCGAGGCGCGCAAACCGAAGCGAAGACGCCGGCGCCCGTCACGTGGCGGGGCTCTTGATGTGCCGCTGCTCCCACCACCCTACCACTTGACCCATGTTCCGCTGGCGAAAGCCGTTGAGGTGAAGGCGCGCGAGACGGTGGGGGGCGGCGTCTTGCAGGTGGGCTTCCAGGCGGTGGAAGAGGGGACCCCGCCGGTGCGCGTCGATCTGCTGCGCTTCTCGCGCACCCATCTCGTGCGCATCGGCGATGCCGCTCAGTTGATTGAGAAGATGCGCCATGAGCTGGCTGGCGTGGAGCAGGCGGCGGCCATCGGGATCAGGCGGAAACGGAGCCGCGCGCGCTGCGAGCGATGTGGCCGGGTGCTGCCTCCCGGATCGGACACATGTCCGGCGTGCGTGAACAAAGGCAAGGTGCTCATCCGTCTCCTCGGCTATCTGGGGCCCTACTGGAAGCTCTCGCTGCTCTCGCTACTGGCCAGCATCGGCTTGACGGCTCTGGCGCTCACGCCGCCCTACCTGATGCGCCTCCTGATCGATGAGGTGCTCACGCCGCGCAAGAACGCGCACCTTCTCTTCGTGATCACGGGCATCCTGGCGGCGGTGCACCTGGTTCGCCTGGCCGTCGGCGCCGGGCGCGACTGGTTGAACTCGTGGCTGGGGCAGCGGGTCTATTTCGACCTGCGCACCCAGATTTACCGGCATGTGCAGCGGCTCTCCTTGGGCTTCTACGACCGCAAGCAGGTGGGCGGGGTGTTGTCGCGGATCACCAGTGATGCCGGCACTCTCCACTACTTCCTTGTAGGCAGCGCCCAGAACCTACTGATCCACACGCTCACCGTCGTGGGGATTGCGGTGATGCTCTTCGCGATGAACTGGCGCCTGGCGCTGATCGTGCTGATGCCGACGCCGCTCTTGATCGTGGGCACGTTCTGGTTTGGCCGGCGCGTGCGGGTGGTCTACCGCCGTTACTGGCGGCTGATCTCTAGCATCAACTCGTTGCTCGTCTCCACGATCTCCGGGGCGCGCGTGGTGAAGTCGTTCGGGCAAGAGAGCCGCGAGGTGGGCCGCTTCGAGGACCGTAGCGATGAATTCCGCAACACGTCGCTCGCCGCCGCCCGGCTCAGTGTCATCTACTACCCCTCCATGGCGCTGATCACGGTGATCAGCACCATCCTGATCTGGCTCGTCGGCGGGCAGCAGGTGCTCGCGGGCACGCTTAGCCTGGGGATGCTGACGGCGTTCACCTCCTACATGTGGCAGTTCTACGCGCCGATCTCCGTGTTGTGCGAGATCAATAACGTGCTGCAGCAAACCGCCACCGCCGCCGAGCGCGTCTTTGAAGTCCTGGACACCGAGCCGGACGTGGCAGAATCGCCCAACGCAATCACGCTCGACCGGATCGAGGGGCATATCGAGTTTCGGGATGTCTGCTTCTCCTATGACGAAGCGGAGGCGCTGGAGCCGCTGCTCAAGAACATCAACCTGGTCGTCCAGCCGGGCGAGATGATCGGCCTGGTGGGTGCGAGCGGCTCGGGAAAGACGACGCTGGTCAACCTGCTGCTTCGGTTCTACGACCCGACCTCGGGGCAGATCCTGATCGACGGGCATGACCTGCGCGACGTGAAGCTCCGCTGCCTGCGCGAGCAGATGGCGGTGGTGCTCCAGGAACCGTATCTCTTCAAGGGCACGATTGCCGAGAACATCGCCTATGGCCGGCCAGACGCGACCCGCGATCAGATCATCCAGGCGGCGCGCGCTGCCAATGCCCACAACTTCATCATCAAGTTCCCCGATGGCTACGATACGGAGGTTGGCGAGCGCGGGGGCCGTCTCTCGGGCGGCGAGCGGCAGCGCGTCTCCATTGCGCGCGCCCTGCTGAATGACCCGCGCATCCTGATCCTCGACGAGGCGACCGCGTCCGTGGATACCGAGACGGAGAAGCAGATCCAGGAAGCCCTCGAGCAATTGATGAAAGGGCGGACCTGCTTCGCGATTGCGCACCGCCTCTCCACGCTGCGCATGGCGACGCGCCTGGTCGTTCTGGATGGCGGCCGGATCGCGGAGATCGGCACCCATGAGGAGCTGATCGCCAAGGAGGATGGCATCTACGCCAAGCTCGTCAAGATCCAGACGGAGATGGCAAAATCCATCGCGCCGCCAGCAGAGACGGCGCGTGAGGAGCACTCAGATGGGCGATGACGGCACGATCCGCCTTGCTTACGACGTGATGGGCCGTTTTCTGCTGCATCGCGGCGCGGAGCCGCCCATGGGGGTGCGGCCCGTGCGCCTCTTCCCTCTCTCGGATCCCGAGGGCTATATCCTTCTCCTCGACCATGAGGAGAAGGAAGTGGCGCTCGTCCGCGAGATGAAGGCGCTCGATGCTGCCTCGCAGCAGGCGCTTCTACAGGAGCTTGAGACCGCCTACATCGTCCCCGAGGTGTTGCGCATCGAGAGCATCGAAGAGGAGTTCGGCGTGCTTCACTTCGTCGCCGTCACGGATCGGGGCCCCCACCGCTTTGACGTGCGCGGTCGCGGTGAGATCCAGTTCGTGCGCCCGGGCTACTATATCATCCGTGACATTGACGGGAACCGCTTCGAGATCCCCAACCTCTTCGCACTCGACGCCCGCAGCCTGGCGCTGCTAGACCCGTACCTCTAGAGAGGCCACGAGCCGGGGGCATCGCGCCGCCTTCGATTCCACGGATGAAGGTGACGGGCACCGATGGGGAAGGCTGCACGCGCGCGGATCTGGAAGATCCGCGCTGCTTTCCGGCAAGGCCCCTTCGGGGCTCCCCCTCCCAGGCCGCGCCACTTCCGGTTGCCCGAAAACGTGGTCCGGCCCAGCCCGGCAGGGCTTCGTTCATAGGCAGCGCGGTGCTTTAGCGCTGCGCGCCGGGTTGCGTGTCACGTCGAGGTTTCGGTTCCCCTTCTCTCGGAATCCCGGTCCGGCCAGGATCCGGGGGGGCCTCCGGCGTATCAAGCCTTGGAGAGAGGCGGGCATGAGCAATCTTCTGTTGATAGGGGCGCGAGCCTCGGGTAAGACGGCCGTGGGAAGGCGCGCGGCCATGCTGTTGGGCGATGGGTGGGGCTTCATCGAGATGGATGAGGCGCTGGTGGAGCGCCTGGGAATGCCCATCGCCGAGTTCTTCCGCCTCCACGGGGAAGAGGCGTTCCGCTGTGAGGAGCGTGCCCTGCTGGAGGAGGTGGGCCGCGGGCAGCGCCGCGTGGTCGCCTGCGGCGGGGGAGTGGCCGGCACCGCCGAGAGCCTGGCCCAGGCGCGTGCCGCGGGAAACCTCGTCTGGCTCGATACCCCCGTGCCGGAGCTGATCGCACGCCGCCTGGCCGACCCGGACGAGGCCGCGCGTCCGGCCCTGCTCCATGAACTCGCGCAGATGAAGCGCCAGGACCTGGAGGGCTACTTGCGCGTCGAGGTGCCGACGATCCAGGCGCGCCGGCAAGCCTTCTATGCCGGGGCTGACTTCACGCTCTACACGGCCGGACTGAGCGTCGAGCGCCTGGCGCAGATCGTCGCCGCGCTCGCGCGCCGCTGAGAGGCACGAGCCGCCACGGCCCTCGGTCGGGGCAACGCGCGGAGTGCCTCACTCGGCGCGGGTGCGGCGGTATTCGGAGACGGCCCAGCGGATCGTGCGCGCCATCCCCTCCTCGAAGCTCACCCGAGGGCTCCAGCCGAGCACTTCGCGGGCGCGGGAGATATCCGCCTCCATGTGTCGCTGGTCGCCCGGGCGCACCGGGGTGTAGCGGATCTCCCAATCGGCCCGGCTGTGGCCCAGCGCCTCCAGGGTCACATCCACCAGCTGGTTGATGCCCTTGCGCGTGCCCGTGCCCAGGTTGATCACCTCGCCGTAAGCCCGCGGGTTCTCCAGGGCGCCCACCCAGGCATCCACCACGTCGCTGATATAGACGAAATCCCGGCTCTGCTCGCCATCGCTGTGGATCGTGATCGGCTCGCCCTTCAGCACGTTCGCCATGAAGATCGTCACCACGCCCTGATAGTAGTTGGAAAGGCTCTGGCGCTCGCCATACACGTTAAACATCCGGAAGGCGGTGACGTTCAGCGGGAAGTCGAGGTCCGGGCGCTCAGCGGTGGCGAAGACGTAGCGCTCCGCGGCATACTTGGTGATGCCGTAGTAGGAGATCGGCCGACAGGGGTGCGTCTCCGGCGTGGGTACCTGGGTGACGTGGCCGTAGCAGACCATGCTGCTGGCATAAAGGAGCCGGGTCACGCGGTGGCGGATGCACCCCTGGAGGATATTCAGGGTGCCGCGGGTGTTCACATCGAGATCGGTGCCCGGATCATCAAACGACTTGATCGTGGACGCCTGGCCCGCGATGTGGTAGACGGCCTCCAGGCCGCCCAAAGCCGTGAAGGCGCGCTCCACGTCCTCGGGCGAGCGGACGTCGCCGCGGATGTAGCAGGCGCCGGTCGGCACGTTTGCGGCAAAGCCGGTGCTCTCGTTATCGAGCACTACTACTTGGTGGCCGTCGGCCAGAAGACGCTCGGCGATGTGGCTGCCGATGAACCCGGCGCCTCCAGTCACGAGAATTCTCAAGAGACCTTCGCCTCCTCTTTACGCGGTGTGACATACTCGTCAGCGATCAGGTGCTTCTCAAGCCAGACGTAGAGCATGGTGAAGAGGTACTTGCGCATCATCACCTTCAGGCGCAGTTTGGTGACCCCGGCGGTGCGCCCGTACCAGGAGATCGGCACCGTGGCGATCCGGTAGCCGCGCGCCAGTGGTTTCAGCGAGAGCTCGACGGTGATGTTGAAGTGGCTTGCCTGGATCGGCTCGATGGCGCGGATCACCTCGGTGCGGTAGGCTTTGAACGCGTTGGAGAGATCGTTGTGGTGCGTCCAGAAGAGGATGCGCATGAAGGTGTTCCCCAACCGGTTCACCAGGAGCTTCACGCGAGGGTAATCCACCACGCGCCCGCCGCGGATGAAGCGCGAGCCATAGACGCAATCATACCCCTCCTCCAGCTTGCGGTAGTAGGTCACCACGTCCGCCGGGTCATCCGAGCCATCGCCCATGACGATGGCGCAGCAATCGCCGTGCATGGCGGCCAGGCCGGCGCGGATCGCCCGACCGAAGCCCGGCTGGCTGGTGCGGTGTAGCGGGCGGATCGTCGGCTCGCGCGCGCGAAGATCCTCGAGGATCTCGCCGGTGCGATCGGTACTGTTGTCGTCGACGGCGACGATCTCGTGGGGGATCCCGGCGTCATCGAGAACGCGTACCAGATCCTGCAAGACCTTCGCGATGCACTCCTCCTCGTTGTGGGCGGGTACCACGACCGATAAGAGCATGCTCTGATTCCTGTTTCGTCAGGCGCCTCGCCGGGCCGATT
>DUUU01000153.1 GCA_012841485.1 Armatimonadota bacterium | reverse complement strand
TGTCGCGCGCGCTCGTCTGGACAGCCGGCCGCGAGGGCACCGCCCGCCTGGAGGCCGAGGCAGCTCCAGGCGGGGTCCGCCTCCGCGTGGCCAATGCACCCGCGGGATCGCGCGTCCGAGCCATCGTGCGCAGTGGTCGGGAGATCCGTTTCGATGGGCCCACGCTGCGCCAGGCGCCCGTCACGGTGCCGGTCGCGGCCGACGGGACCGCGACGCTCGCTCTCCCCGAGACTCTTCCAGCCGGCACGGTGCTGGTGGACGCGATGGCGCTCAACCAGGCCGGCGAGGTGATCGCCTGGGGCAGCTTCCCGGTCGCGCGGCCCCAGGCTGTCCGGATCTCCGCCCTGGAGACAGCGAGCGAGAGCTATCGGATTGGCGAGCCGGCCCAGGCCACGCTTCGCTGTGCCGCCGATGCATCGGTCGACGCGGTAGTGGAGGCACGCCTCATCGACGCCTTCGGGAGGGTGGTTGGCCGGCAATCGATCTCGCGCCGGCTCTCCCGGGGCGAGAGCCGCTTTACCCTGGCGCTGCGGCCGGCACGGCCGCTCACCGTCCTCCACCGGATCTTCGCGCGCATCCTGGTTGGCGGGAAAGAGCAAGACAGCCGCTGGGTAGCCGTCACGTGGCCGAAGGTGGGCCCGGCGCGCGCCGTCGCAGACTTCGTGGCGACCACCTGGGCGCCCGGCATGTCTCACCCCCTGGAGCTGGAGTACTACGGCGAGCGCACGCGCGACCTCGGCCTCAACTCGGAGTTCGCCATCAACCCGCACATGATCGCGGAGCATGCCATGCTGGCGGGCGGCTATATGCGGGGCATCGGGTTCCGTGAGACCGGGTGGAACGAGACGGGGGTCCGCCCGACGTGCCTCAGCGACCCGGCGGTGATCGAGGCGTATCGGCAGACGGCACGCGAGTCGGCAACAAACCAGCGCCCCTATGGTTTCTTCGGCGTGGGGATCGCCGATGAAGCGTTCCTCACCTCACGACATCGGCGCTACGAGGTCTGCTTCAGTGAGCACTGCCAGGCGCGCTACCGCCGCTGGTTGCGGGCGCGCTATCCTTCGCTGGAGGCTCTCAACGCCAGATGGGGCACGGCCTACCGCTCCTGGGAGGAGATCCGCGGTGCGCGCACCGAGGAGGTGCGTGGCAAGGAGAACTACGCGCCTTTCGTCGAGTTTCGCACCTTCATGACGGATGTCTGGGTGGAGGCCTGCCGCGATGTGACCGCCGCCTATCATGAGGTGGCGCCGGAGACGCCGACAGGACACACCAACACCTTCGGCGCGGATCCCTTCAACGGCAACGACTATTGGAAGCTCGCCACGGCGACCGGCTTCGGCTGGGGCCAGGAGTACTCCGAGGCGATCAAGCGCTCGGCGCACAAGGCGATCTTCGACCTGTGGCGTAGCTTCGTAGAGACGCCGCAAGCCAGGGAATCTCGCCGCCGCCCCGGCATGCGCGACGTGCCGCCCTTCCACAACTATGGCTGGATCGGCTACGATCACCGCGTCGAAGCCGCGCATTACGAGCCGTGGTGGCTTGCTCTGCATGGCGCCCGAGGCGTGAGCTACTATGCCACGAACGCCGTCGATAGCGGGCGGGGTGTCTCCTGGGCGTTGATCCACCCCACGCTCAGCGACACCGGCTATGGCCAGGCCGTGAAGGAGGCGCTC
The DNA here is from genome assembly GCA_012841485.1 of Armatimonadota bacterium. The sequence goes on along the minus strand of DUUU01000153.1, from coordinate 14,098 downwards.
CGCGATCTGCGCGCCGGCTGCGGCAAGCTGTTCCTGGAGTATCAGCGCGAAGAGCCGCGCATCGCGCTTCTGTGGTCCTACCCCTCCATGCTCGTGTCGTGGTGCGAGTCGACCTGGACCGAGCCAGAACCAAACGAGCGTGACGGCACCGATAGCTATGGCTCCTATTTCCGAAGCGCCCTTCATTTCCGCCAGCATGTGAACGAACTGCAGCACGACTACATCTATCTGGCGCCCGATCAGATCCTGGAGGGCAACCTCCTCGAGCGCTACCCGGTGCTCTACCTCCCCTTCACCATCGCGGAGTCCGAGGCGCTCGTCCAGAAGCTGGATGCTTACGTCCAAAACGGCGGCGTGCTCGTGGGCGACCTCCGCTGCCTACGCACGGATGAGTGCGGCAAGCCCTACGCCGGCCCGGGCCCCTTGCGCCAGCTGTTCGGCGTCGAGCGAACGGGTGGCCAGGTGGAGTATGGGCCAACCACCCTCCAGGTGACCGAAGCCGCCGCCGGGATCGATCTGCGCGGGAAGGAGCTATCGCTCTATGGACGCGAGAGCCTGCGCGTGGTCGAGGGGAAGCCTCTCGCCCGGCACGCCACCGGCGAGCCGGCGTTGATCGTGCGCCCCCATGGGAAGGGCGTGGCGATCTACCTCAACTTCAGCCTGCCCGAGTATGACGTGACCACGCGGGAGCTCGTCCGGCAGATCCTGGCGCGCGCCGGGATCCAGCGCGATATCGTAGCCGAAAACCCGGGTGGAGAGACGCCCCCGCGCTGCTACGAACGAAACACCTTCTCCCGCGGGCCGATCGCGGTGCATGCCTTCATCCGCGACCATCGCCGCTGCACCGATAGCGACCCGGTGCGCTTCCGCTTCGGCAAGCCGGCGCACCTCTATGACGTGCGCGCTGGGCGCTACCTGGGCCATGTCGCGGAGACGCAAGCGGTGGTTCCGCCCGGCCAGACCGCCCTCTATGCCTGCCTTCCCTATCAGGTAACGAAGGTCACGGTCACGCTCCCATCCAAGGTCAGAGGGGGCTCCGTGCTCACCGCGCGTGCGAGCATCAGCGCGGGCGAGGCGAGACCCGGGGACCACATCTTCCACATCCAGGTGATCGACCCTGCCGGGAACGAGGTACGTGCCTACACCACAAACGCCCTAGCGCCCGGTGGCCAGCTGGATCTACCACTGTCCTTCGCCTGGAATGATCCGCCAGGCGCCTGGGAGGTGGTCGTTCGCGACGTGCTGACCGGCGTCTCCGGGGAGGCAGGGTTCACGCTGGAATGACGAGGCGACGCCCGCGCTGCTTGGCTGGCGCGGGCCAAAAGACCGGCGCTGCGTAACTCGCGCAGGCGCAGCAGGGCATCCAGAAGCGGCGTCGTATGAGAGAGTAGCGAGCGGCGGCAGATGCCGCTCCAGGAGGGCAGCAATGAAGAAAGGTTTCGTTTTCAGTTGCATCCCAGCCACACGGGGCAACGGGACCCCGATGACCCCGGAGGACCGGCTTCGCCTGGCGAAGGATGCCGGCTTCCAGGGAGTCGAGATCAGCACGATGGACGACCTGGGGGAGTGCGAGCGCCTCGCCAGCCAGGCCCAGAGCATCGGGATCGAGATCCATAGCGTCATGGCCAGCGGCCATTGGGGCTTCCCCCTCTCTAGTCCCGATGAGGAGACGCGCCAGAAAGGCGTCGCCAACATCCGACAGTCGGTGGATACGGCGAAGGTCTCCGGCGCGGACACCGTCCTCGTCGTGCCGGCCGTGGTCAACGAGCAGACGCCGTACGAGCTGGCGTGGGACCTCTCGCTGAAGAGCATGCGCGAGCTGGCGCCCTACGCGGAGAAGAACGGGATCTGCCTGGCGGTGGAGAACGTCTGGAACAAGTTCCTCCTCAGCCCGCCCGAGATGCTCCGGTTCATCGCCGCCTGCGAGAGCCCGGCGGTCGCGGCCTACTTCGATGTGGGCAACATCCTGATCTACGGCTATCCTGATCAGTGGATTCGCAGCCTCGGCTCGGCACTGCGCAAGGTACACCTTAAGGACTTCGAGATCCAGACGCGCACCTTCAAGAACCTGCTTCAGGGGAACGTGCCCTGGGCGCGGGTCCGGCAGGCGCTCCTGGATGTCGGCTATAGCGACTACTGCAGCGTGGAGCTGCCGGCCTACCAGTCCTACCCCGACCAGTTCATCTACGACTGCTCGAAGCAGGTAGATCGCATCTTCGCTGGCGAGTAACCCGCGAAAGAGTCAGAGGGGGGCATAGCCCCCCTCTTGTGTTTACGCGGCAGGCGAATCGCGTCTTCGCTAGCGAGTGGCCTGCGAAAGAGTCAGAGGGGGGCTATGCCCCCCTCTTGTATCTATGCGGCAGGTGGATCCCGCCTTCGCTGGCGAGTAACCCGCGAAAGAGTCAGAGGGGGGCTATGCCCCCCTCTTGAGTGCTCAGACCGTCACGACTTCTTGCCATCCTGGACGACGGGAAGATCGCCGTTTTGCGTGCCCGCCGCCGGCGTGAGCGGCGTCATCTTCTGCGCGGGCTTGGGCGTAGAAGGCGCGGGCTCCGCCGCGGGAGCCGGGGTCTTGGGCTCTGCGCGCGCGGGCTTGCCGTCACCATCGGCGGGCTTGGTCTGCATCGCGCGCCCGAGCATGGAGCGCAGATCCAGTCCGGTCACCTCGCCCAGCTGCTCCATGAAGCTGAAGGCAATCGCGGGCACGTTGCCGGCAAACTTCTGCATGTTCGTCGCGCCGTTGCCGCTCGCGCCGCCGCCCGCGTCGATCATCACGACCTTGTCGATGCCCGCGAGCGGATTGCCCACGGCTTGGAGCGGCCCGGACATGGCGGAGATGATCTCCGGCATCTTGTCTACCACCATCTGCAGCATGGCGGCCTCGCCATACTGCTTCCACGCTTCCGCCTTCTCGCGCAGACCCTCGGCCTCCGCCAGCAGCTTGAGGCGCGCGGCCTCGGCCTCCGCCTTTCCCTTCGCCAGTGCAACGGCCGCCTCGGCCTCACCCGTCTGGCGGATGCGCTCTGCTTCGGCGGTACCCTTCGCCTGGATGATGCTCGCCTCGGCGCTACCGACCTGCTCCACTTGAGCCGCCTGGCCAGCCGCGTTGGACTCCAGCTCCTTGCGTTGGGCCTCGGCACGCGCGATGCGCGCCTCGCGCTCCCCTTCCGCGAGGGCGATCTGGGCCCTCTGGTCGCCTTCCGCCTTGATCACCGCCGCCCGCTGCGCGCCCTCGGCGGTGATGATCGCGGCCTGACGATCCGCTTCCGCCTTGATCACCGCCGCCTGGCGATCCGCCTCCGCCGGCTTCAGGACGCTGGCAACCAGCTCCTTCTCCTTGCGCAGCGCCTCCTGCTCCTGAACCGCGATCTGCGCCTGCGTGCGCACCTGCTCGACGCGCACCTCTTCCATCACCACCGCCTGCCGCGCCTGGGCCTCGGCAAGCGGCCCCTGCTGGCTCGCCTTCGCGCGCTCGGACTCCACCTGCGCCGTGTACTGCGCGCGCTGAACCTCGAGGTCACGCTGAGCCGCCGCGATCTTCGCCTCGGCCTCTGCCTTGGCGATCTCTCCCGCCTGGCGCGCGGACGATGCCTGAATCGTGGCATCGCGGTTGGCATTCGCCTGGCCGATCTCCGCGTCGCGCTCCGCCTCGGCGCGACCGATGCTCGCATCGCGCTTGACTTCCGCGGTGCGCCGCTGCCCGAGTGAGTCGAGGTAGCCCTGATCGTCCGAGATCTGCTGGATGGTGAGGACATCGATGCCCACGCCCATCTTCTTCAGATCGACGGCGGCCTCGTCCATCATTCGGTTGGCAAACGCCTGCCGGTTGGCGTTGATGTCCTCGACCGTGAGCGTGCCCAGGATCGCGCGCAGGTGACCTTCCAGCGTCTGGAAGATCACGTTCTGCACCTGCTGGGGCGTCATCCCCATAAAGCGTTCCGCGGCAGCGCGCAGCGAGAGATCGTCACTCTCGATCTTCACGTTGGCGATGGCGTCCACCGAGACGGGCACGCCCTCCTTGGTGTAGGCGCGTCCAATCCTGAGCGGTATCGTCATTACGTTGAGTTCGAGATATGCGACCTGCTCTACCACAGGCCACTTGATCCCGCCCCCGCCCAGGAGCATACGCGAGCCCTTGCGCGAGCCATCCGCGCGCTTCCCCTGCCCACGACCGTAGATCACGGCCACCTTGTTGGGAGGCACCCGGATGTAGAAACTGGCGATCACCCACGCGAACAGTAGGAACAGCAGGACCAGGATCACCGGCAGGGCGATCCAGATGGGTACCCCAAGCACGCTCAGCATGGTACAACCTCCTCTGTCACTCGGTTCCTATCCGATGGACGCTACTCGCCCAAGCGCTCCACGATCACCCCTTCGGGGGTAGCCGCCGTGATGCGCACGCGCGACCCGATCGGGATCTCATCCCCCGCGAGAGAACGAGCGATCTGGTAGACTCGAACGTCATCCATGATACACGCCACTTGTCCAGGTCCGACCCCGGGAATCGCCACGGTCACCTCTCCCAGACGGCCCTCCAGGTCACGCACGCGAACCTCGCTGCTGCCCCCCTGCGCCCAAAGGAACGCCATAAGGCGCCAGGCAGCCCAGCCGAGCGCGGTGCCCGCGGCCACACCCAGGGCGGCACTGGTGCTCGTCTGCAGGCCACTCAGCCGGCAGGCCGCGCCTACCAGCCCGAAGGCGCTGAGGAAGATAGAGAGAACTCGCATGCTGAGCGGACCGGGGGCATCGTGGCCGGTGCTGGCATCGGCTTCGGGGGCGTGGCCGGCCGGCACATCGTGGTCAATATCCCCATCGATCGCCATATCATGGTCGAGAGCCACATCGCCACCGATGTGGCCAATCTCGCCCAGCACAAAGGAGAGCACGATGAGAAGGGATCCAAAGATGCCGATACTCGCGAAGATATAGAGGTCCATGGCGGTTCCTCCCTTCGGGCGCCTCATCCACTCGCATATACACGGCAGCGTTACACCCCGGCCATCTCATGATCTGAACTTCAGACTGGCCGTGGCCGCCCTGCACTCCCATCGCCACGATCCGGCCCTCGAGGCGGGATCGCGCGAGGGGCAGCAGACCCTCGGGCATGCATGCCCGTCCGGTCTGGTGACACTGTCATTATACTCACCCATCCCCCCCAGCGTCAACGGCAGAATCGAACGGCGTATGAGGACCTCTCGGGAGATGCCGGTGACCGGCTCTCTTCCCCACGGCGTTGACAGGGCGGGAGGAGCTGTGCTAAACTACCGCTAGTCGAACAGCAGGAAAGGAGACGACCATGACTCCCCGATCCGCACGCAGAGGCTTCACGCTTATCGAGCTGCTCGTGGTTATCGCTATTATTGCCATCCTTGCGGCGATCCTCTTCCCCGTGTTCGCGCGGGCACGGGAAAACGCGCGCAAGACTACCTGCCTGAGCAACCTCAAGCAGATTGGCTCCGGCCTGCTGATGTATATCCAGGACTATGACGAGAGCCTGCCTACTGGCTGTAGCTACTGGTGGGCGCCAGGCGGCGGCGGCTCCAGCTCACGGACCGATCCGCAGATCTGGAGCGATCTTCTCCAGCCCTACTGCAAGAACACGCAGATGTTCACCTGCCCGAGCGACAGCTCCCCAACGATGAGCACGCCCTGGGGCAACAAGCAGCTCAGCTATTGCGCTAACATGTGCTTCGAGCAGTTCAACTTCCTGCAACTGGCGCAGGTCTCGCAGCCGGCGCAGTACGCTTTCGCCTGGGACTCGGAGAGCTACTACTCTTACTGGTATCCCGAGAGCGATACGAGTCTGGAAGCCACCTCCTACCGCCCGTGGCTCTCCGCCACCAAGCGGCACATGGACGGCTCGAACATGCTCTTCCTGGATGGGCATAGCAAGTGGCTCACCGACGGCAAGATGAAGCAGGGGATCCTGGACAAGTCGCTCTCCTTCAACCCCCGTATCCATAACTGGTAGCACGAGCCCGTCCGAAAACGCGCGTTCAGCCCGGTGGCCGCCTGGCGCGCCAGCTCCAGCCTGCCAGGAGTCTTTCACGCGGGCCAGTCGAAATGGCTGAGGGATGCCTGTAACCGGCATCCCTCAGGCTATTTTACCACCGCACGCTTACCGCAAGGTGAGCACCTGGCAACGGCCGGGCACGCGGGGCACCGCGAGCGTCTTCCCGCCGATCTTCAGCGAGACCGGGCCGGCCGTGTCATCAAACTCCGTCCGGCGCACAAGCACCCGGTTGCCCAGGCGCAGCCCGGAGACGACGGGGCCGGGCTGCGGCGGCACGTGGAAAGTGACGGGCGTGCCCTGATCCAGGAACTCGCGATACTCCAGGGCGGCGGCCCAGACCTGATGCAGCAGGCGCACCTCGATGGCCGTCTCCGCGCGAGGGCACCAGGAGAAGAAGGTGTCGTGCCCGCGGAGAAGCAGGTGCCAGAGCAGCTCCTGATACTTCTCCTCGCTGAACTGCTTCACCGGCTCGGCATCCTTCGGAGGAGCGGTAGTGTGCCAGTGGACGAACGTGATGATCGGCACTTCCGCCGGGGTGTGCTCGCCGGCGTTGCTGCCGACCTGGAGTAGGTTGTAGAACCAGCGGTAGTCGGTGTTATCGAAGTCGTACCAGTTGAAGAGGCGGTGCCAGGTGTAGACGACCGGCATCGCGAAGGAGTAGCCCGAAAGCCGGAACTCATCGGCAAACCACGGGCGGATCTTCGCCTTCTGGTCCATCTCGTAGGGGATGCCCTCGGCCGGCTCTTGCTCGAAGTAATCGTACCAATAGCGCTTGCCGTTGTTCGGATAGACGGCGTAGTTGCCCACGAGCGCCTTGGGGAATGCCTGCCTCACCGGCTCAGCAAAGACGCGCCGCTGCAGATCCGCGCGCATCTTCCGAAGCGTTGTCTGGAAGGAGTGGAAATCATCGATCCGCGGGATCTCCTTGCGGCAGCGCGCGCACCGCTTCGATGCCTCCCAGGCGCCATTCCACTCGATGGGGCCGTCGATCTCCCAGTCGGCGAAGGCAAAAGCGATCTCAATGTCGCGCTCCTTGTAGGCGCGCACGAAGAACTCCACCTGCTCGCGCATGGCTGGCACGCGGTGCTCGAGGGCGAAAGGACAGCCCATCTTGTAGCGCTCGCCGAAGGAGGAGTCGAAGAACGGCTCTCCGCTCTCCGTGACGTGCGCGGTCCGTTCCTCGCCGTTGAAGAAGGAGTAGAGGCAGGAATTGGCGTTGATGTGCGCGGGGAGCCCCAGCCGCTTCTGAATCGCGCCGATGCGCAGTCCCTCCGCCAGGGTGGCCTCCCGATTCCGGGGGTTCCACGAGGCGAGGAGCGCGATGCCCCGAGCATCCAGGCTGCGGATGATCTTCTCGGTCTCGGCATCGTCCGTCGTGCCCGGGCCGATGGTCGACCACAGATAGAGGGGGAGCCGGTTGCCCCTCGGATGCTCCAGTGGCTGCGTCACCTGGAGGACCGTCTGAATCAGCTCTGCCTGTGTCATGCGCTTGCCCTCCTGTGCGCTCGCGCCCCCCGCCGTCGCGACAGTCAGGGCGGCGCCCACGACCAGAACCAGTAGGAATCTCATAGGATTAGTGACGTCCGAGGCCCACACGCGTCCGCGGTGGGGGAAGACGCCTGTCGCCCGCCTGGGGCGACCCCTCCTTTCCCTTGATACTCCCTCGTACCGAGGGCATGCTTCTACCGCGAAACAGGTACTCGTGGTGAGTCCGCCGGCCCGCCCAGGGCCCTCCGCCCCTCGGGCATGGAGACCCAGCCTCACCCCTGCACAGCCTTGATTCGACACCGCGCGCCGTTGCCCTGTCTGAAGCCCGCCCCCTTGCACGCGAACATTACTTCGCGTCACTTTCCCCGGCAAGAGGAGCCGGGGGGCGGCTGGCGAACTCAGATGGACCGCCACCGGGCAACAACGTGAGAGGAGGACGGGGACTGCAGCGGGCTTCCCCCACTGCGCGCCCAGATCCATGTGATCACGCTACGAGAGCGGCTTCAGGGCCGCAGCGAGGAGGCACTGCGCGAGGTGGGGCGCCATTGGGGCGTACCTGCCGGGGAGCCCCCCGATCCCGTGGTGCTGGCCGCGCGCATGGCCGCGGAGAACCCCGTTCGCACGGCCTTCGACCGGCTGGCATCCGAGGAGAAGGAGGTCCTGCGCGCCATGGACTCGGCCGCCCATCGGGGGTGGATCGCGGTGGCTCATCTCCACCGCCAGACCAGACTCCCCGATCCGCAGGTGGCCGACCTAATCGCCTCGCTGGAACGCAAGGCCATCGCCTTCATGGAAGAGCGCGACCTCCCCCAGCGAAACCCCTATTGGGGGCCAACGTGGGCAGGCCGCAAGCTGCCGACCACGCCGACGCCGATCCTGGCGCTTCCCCAGGAGACACAGCAGCTCTTTCTCGACGTCCTCGCCGAGTACTCCGGAGGCGCCTGGTATGCCGAGGCTCCCTCGCCACTCAGCCGCCTTGAGATGCTCCCCCTCGATCTGCTACGCGCCATGGCGGCGCACTACGGCGTCTCGCTCGACGGCGTGGAGCACTCCGCTTCCCGAATCGCCGCGCGACTGCAAGGCCCCCTGAAAGAACCACAGCTCCTCTGGAAGGCGGTTCAAAGCCTCCCGCCTCCCCTCCGGGCACTCCTCGACGCGGTGGAAGCCGCCGGCGGCCGGCTCCCGATGGAGAGCGTGCGAGAGCAGTTCGCGCCCGAGTATGAGGGCGTCCATGCGCTTGTGCGCACGCTCAGCGAGCGCGGGCTCGCCTTCGACCGCTTCATCCGGCGAACCCGCATGCTGCTCATGCCCGACCGTGTGCTGGACGCGGTCGCCCAGCACACGCTCCCGACATTCCCACGCGCAAAGCTCAAGGCCGCGCAGCCGGCCGGTGAGGCGCGCTGGCACCACGAACTGCACTGGAGCCTGCTCCAACTCGTGCGCCACATCCGGCTGGAAGGCCTCTCGCGCACGGCGACCACGCACGCGGTCCCGAAAAGGACGGTTGCCCGCCTCATCGCCCAGATGCACCCGCCCCCCGTCGGCCGGAGCCCGGAAGAGTGGATCGAGCAGCTGATTCTCTACCTCGTTCACGCCGGCGTCATCCCCGATGCGGCCCATCTGCGCCTCGTCTCCCCGGAGCCGGAGTGGCTGCGCCAGGATCCCTTTACCCAGGCGCGGGCGCTCTTCACGCGCTGGCTGGACGGCCACGTCGAGGACCTGCGCCAGACCCATCACGACCTCGGTCTCTGGATGGATCGCTCGCTCCTCGCCTCCGGTCGGGTGCTCCTCACCGACCTGTTGCGCCGGTGCAAGCCAGGCGAGTGGTACTCCATCGATTCGCTGTTGCGCGCCGCTGCCGGCCTGCGCCCCCATTTCCTCCGCGAGCGCGACCGCATCCTCCGCCAACAGGGCTATCGCGGCCTTAAGCAGATGCTCACCTCGTGGTTCACCGTAGAGGGCACCGCCCTGCTCATGCACCTCACCGGTATCCCCTTCGAGATCGGGATGGTGGCGCTGGATGCTCCCCTGCCCCCCGGCAGCCCCGCGGCGCGAGAGGGCGCGTTCCAGCTCACCGATTGGGGCGCGGCGCTGCTTGGCCTCTCGCCACGGCCAGCGCAGGAGAGCGAGGGGGGCGCGCTCATCATTCAGCCCAACTTCGAGGTGGTGGTGATGGAGTTCATACCGGCTCTGCTCGATGACCTCGGGCAGTTCGCGTCCCCGGTCGGTTACGACAGGGTTGCCACTTACCGCATCGAGCACCGCGGGGTCAACCTGGCCATCGCCAACGGGTGGACAACAGATCGCATCCTGGAGGTGCTCCAACGCCATGCCCGGGTGCCCATCCCGCAAAACGTGGAGCAGTCTCTGCGTGATTGGGGCGGCTCCGTGCAGCGGGCATGTTTCGCGCGCGCGCTCGTGATCGAGGCCGACGATCCGGAGGTGTTGGAGGACCTCGCCGCGGCGAAGCCCCTCCAGCGGCACGTGCGCAAAGTGGCGCGCGGCGCCATCCTTCTCATCCAGCCAGACGCCAATTTGAGGCAGATCGCTCGCGAACTGCGCGCGGAAGGCTTTCTCCTGGAAGAGCGCGAGGAGTAGGCCCGCTCACCACCGGCGCGGAAGCTGCCACGCAGGGGCTACAGGAGCTGCTCGAGAAGGGAGAGGCTGCGGTCATCTAGCTCCATGTAGTCCTGAATCTCGAAGCGGTTGCCATCCACGTCTTTGATCACCATCCGGCGCGGCGGCATGAAGCGAAGGTCGTCCCGGTCACGCACATCGAAGCGGCGCGGCCCGCGGTCTGTCACCACGCGCCATGAGATGATGCCTGCACGAATGCGCAGGTAGTGGATCTGGATGATCTGTGGGATGAAGTAGCGCCGCTCCATCTCATCGCGCAGCAGCTCCTCGGTGCGCTCATCCACGTCATCCAGGCTTTCCAGCACGCCCAGATAGTCGTTCCGCTCGCTGAAGAAGGTGATGAAGGCATCGGGCGCGGTCAATGGGAAGGCGCGTAACGGGCGCACACGCTCGTGGCAGACCGTCTCTCCCTCCTCCGTACGCAGCTCCAGGTGGAGGTCGCCCACCGCGTCGCGCCATAGACGCATGGCCCGTGGATCCAGGATCTTGAGAACCGACTTGGTACCTGCGATATCCATTCTAGACCGCCATCATCTCCGCGCGCTGCTTCTGCATATCGACCTGCATGTCCCACAGCTTTCGGAACACCCCGCCCTCTTTGGCGAGCAGCTCCGCATGCGTTCCAACTTCGACGATCCGCCCTTTCTCCAGAACGACCAGGCGGTTCGCGTTGCGCAGGGTGGAGAGGCGGTGCGCGATGGCGAAGGTGGTCCGCCCCTGAACCAGACGTTCAATCGCTTCGCGGATCTTCGCCTCGGTCTGGGTATCGACGGAGGCGGTCGCCTCATCGAGGATGAGAATGCGCGGGTTGCGCAGGATCGCGCGGGCGATGGAGACGCGCTGGCGCTCGCCACCAGAGAGGCCCGCGCCGCGCTCCCCGACCATGGTATCATAGCCGTCTGGCTGCTGGCAGATAAACTCGTGGGCATTCGCGGCAATGGCGGCGGCGACGATCTCCTCGAGAGTGGCGTGGGGATGGCCGTAGGCGATATTCTCGGCGATGGTGCCCCGGAAGAGGTAGGGCTCCTGTAGCACCACACCGATCTGATCGCGGAGGCTCTTCAGGCGCACGTGGCGGAGATCGTGACCATCGATGTAGATGGCGCCTTCGCCCACATCGTAGAAGCGGCAGATCAGGTTGATCAGCGTGGACTTGCCGGCGCCACTATGGCCAACAAGGCCGATCATCTCGCCCGGCTGCACCTCCAGGCAGATATCTTCCAGAACCCTCTTGCCCGTCTCATAGGAGAAGGAGACGTTCTCGAAGCGCACGTGCCCCTCAATCCGGGGAATCTCGATGGCATCGTCCGCGTCAGCGATGTCGGGCTTGGTATCAATCAGCTCGAAGACGCGCTCTGCAGAGGCCGCCACGCGCTGGATGCGGTCATTCATGTGGCTGAGCTGATGCATCGGCTGGTAGAAGCGCCCGAGGTACTGAATGAAGGCGATGAGCACGCCCGCGGTCAGCTCGCCCGTCTGGATCACCAGGTAGCCCCCATAGGCCCAGATGCTCATGGTGCCCAGGGTGGAGAGGAAGCCCATCAGGGGGTAGAAGGTGCGGCCGAGGCGCGCGGCGCGCAGGTTCGTCGCCTGCAACTCCCGGTTGGTGACGACAAAGCGGTTTACCTCCCGTCCCTCCTGGCCGAACGCCTTGACAACGCGCATGCCGGGGAGCGTATCCGTGAGGATGGAGTTGAGCTTCGCCGATTGCCGCCAAGCGCGGCGGTAGAGGCGGTGTACCTTGCGCGCGAACCAGTGGTTGCCCCACACGATCAGCGGAACCGGCCCGAGGGTGATCAGCGCCAGCCCCGGGTTCATCCGAAGCATGATCACGGCGATGACGAGGATCGTCGTCGCGTACTCCATCAGCTCCTGAAAGCCGGTCGCCATGAAGGTCTGCAAGCGGGTGGTGTCGGTCATGATCCGCTGGATGGCGTGTCCGCTGCCCTGCCGGTCGTAGAAGCCCAGGGAGAGACGATGCAGGTGCTCGTAGAGATCCATGCGCAGCTGGAGAACCACGCGCTGCTCCAGCCAGGTGGCGAGATACCTGCGCACGGCGGTGACGATGGAGTTGGTCATGCTAATCGTCAGCAGCGCCGCGATTACAAGGAAGAGCCTGCGCAGATCCCGATGTGGCAGGACATCATCCAGCAGGATCTTCGTCAGGTACGGAGGCGCCAGGGTCATGCTCGTGGTGAAGAGCATCAGCACGAGGTTCAGCACGAGGAGGAGCCAATAGGGCCGGATGAAGGGCACCAGGCGCATCAGGAGCTGTTTTGTCTGTAGGCACACGGGGCAGACCCGGCTCCAGCGCGGGAGAGTCCGCCCGCACTTGGGGCAAACCCCCTTCTCCCTTGCCCGTGCCTCCTCCCGCTTACGAAGCGCCTCGCGAGTGAGGATGTGCGGGGAGCGCGCGCCGTTCCCAGCCCCTCCCTCCTCCAGCTGATGACGGAGCGCCTCGATGATCTCATGCACATCGGCGAACTTCTCCGCGTTGGTCAGGGAGAAGCGCAGCTCGCAGGCGCCACCACCCCCCACCAGGCGCAGCGAGCTGCTGCCCACGAAATCCTGTTTCTCGATGCGCTCCAGATCCGCGAGACGAATGTGCCACCCTTCCGGAACCCCGTGATCCGGGTTGACGATGATGACGCGCTTCTCGGTCACCATCATCCACGCCTCGCCGTAGCGACCATCGGGGGTCATATCGGCGGCCACTACCACTTCAGGCGTCTCGCCAAGATCGAGGTATTGCGCCATCAGCGCCCGGATAGCCTCGGGCGGGTTCTCCATCAACGGCTCATGGGGTAGCTCTTCTGTCTCCCCCTCCGTTGGGAGGCGAACGCCGCTAGTCATGCCGTCTAGCCTCTCTCTAGCCGAGAGGGCAAGGGCTCTGCCGCAACCCTATCGATGGGCCTATCAAAGGCCCCGGTCAACCCACGCCCCATCGGTGGCCGTTCTCGGAGCGCACGGCCATCCCCCGCTCCTAGTCGGCCCATACCCAACAGCCCCAGTTCATATCATACCCACAACGAGCGCCTGCCAAGCCCGCGGCGCCCCATATACTACCTAATGGTTCTTCATCCTCGCCCGGTCCCCTGCTCCAGACACCATGCCACCGCGGGGCCCCCGCCGGACAGAGAGGCCCGGCAGCCCCACCCGCTTCAACACACGCTTGACTTCCACCCGTCAGGCCTGCTAGAATGAGCGCGAGCGGCATCTGGCCCTGATGGTCAACCAGTGCGGAGTGTGCGGCCTACGCCCACGGAGGGAGGCGCAATGTGCGACAGCGCAAAGAAGGGTTTACTCTCATCGAGTTGCTAGTCGTGATAGCGATTATCGCCATCCTTGCAGCCATTCTCTTCCCGGTCTTCGCGCGCGCCCGAGAGAACGCGCGCAAGTCCACCTGCCAGAGCAATCTGAAGCAGATCGGGAACGGTTTGATGATGTACATGCAAGACTATGACGAGATGACCTGCGGTGAGCTGGTCGGCGACTACTGGTGGACAGACGTGATCCAACCCTATACGAAGAACACCAAGATCCAGATCTGCCCAAGCAACCGCTGGCGCGCCGGCGCCTTTCGCGGGTGCGGCTGCTTTGCTTCCTCGATCACCTATCCCGAGTCAGGGCGAACGACGAAGGCGTGGTGGTCGGGGTATGGCCTGGCTGGGGCGATGCGCACCCCTCGGACAGCCGCCGAGGTGGTCGATCCCTCTGGCACCCTGTGGGCGGGGGATGCCCGCTGCTACTACATCGGCAACAGCGGCTGGCAGGCCGATTACGGGCCGGGCGATGCGAACGGTAACCACAGCACGGCCGACTGCCATTCGGATGGGAACAACTTCCTCTTCGCCGATGGTCACGTGAAGTGGCTGAAGAAGTCCTCACCGGGCATGTACACGCTGGCCGATAACGACTGATCCGCGTGGCACCCGCTTGCGCCTGCCGCGGCAGGCG
>DUUU01000152.1 GCA_012841485.1 Armatimonadota bacterium | reverse complement strand
TACTACTATTCGCAGCCTTTCACGGTGCCGCCTGGCACGCGGATCACCGCGCGCTGGTGGGCGAAGTGCTCGGCGCCCACGGGAGCGAGTAGCCTCTTCTACTACTGGCGCGGTGGCAAGGCGTTCGCCAGCAAGCAGGGGCCGGCGGCCACCGTGAACGAGTGGCAGGAGTACACGCTCACCGATGTCGTGCCGGAGGGTACCGAGGAGGTCTGCCTGGCGCTCCAGTTCTTCGGCGATGGCCAGTGCTGGTATGACGACGTGGAGCTGACCGCGGACCAGGAAGTCCCCAACTCCGCGCCGGCCAAGGTGACGCCGCTGCAAGACGGGAGCGCGGGGGCCATCGCCGAGGTGGATGGGATCGTCCACGTGCTCCTGTGTGGACAAGCGGGCGTCGCACGCCGCGTGGAGGCCGCTGGCAAGGTGTTCGAGACGGATGCCGAGGTGGCCGTGGTCAGCCTGAAGTCCACCGATCCGGAGGCCTTCCTGGTGCGCGGTAAGAAGTTGCTCGTGGATGGGAAGCCGGTCGCGCCCGCACAGGGAGAATGGCGGCTCCGCCGGGAGTGACCGCCAGGCGAGGGGTGCTGCCGCGGGTGGATGGGCCGGGCGCTGTGGGGCTCTCCGCCCAGCCGGGGAAAGCGCGCGTAGGGTTGACAATCGGGAGAGCCCCCCCTATAATGGGCGACGGAGGCACGGCCTCCGGCGGGAGGGGTGCTGAGTGGGTGCCGAAGGACAGGTCAAATACCTTTGGCGGTTCTTGAGAGCGGTCTACCGTGAGTATGTGCGTGATGATTGCCGGCTGATGGCCGCAGCCATCTCCTTTTATGCCCTGCTCTCGCTCGTGCCGCTGCTCCTCGTTGGTCTTTCCACCTTTGGGTATGTGCTCGGCAACGACCGGGCATTTGACGCGGTCTACGCCTTCCTGATCCAGCTTCTGCCGCAGGACTTGGCTGCGACGCTGCTCCCGGAGGAGGTGGCTGGCGCGGGCCTGCGCAGCTACCTGAAGGAGACGCTCGTCGAGCCAGCCGGGGTGGCTGGCATCGTGGGCGTGGCCGGCTGGATGTGGGCGGGGACCAACTGCTTCGTGGTGATCACCGCTGCGCTTGATGTAGCCTGGGAGTCGGGAAAGCGCCGGGGGTTTATCGCGAGCCGTCTGGTTGCCGTGGGCATGATGATGCTGGTGGCCACGCTGGCGCTGCTTTCCTTCGGGATGACACAAGCCCTGAAGATCATCCGGGAATACCCCATCCCGTGGCTGGGGATCCGTCCTGAGGAGATCCCGTTCCTGTGGCAGCTGGTCGGGTGGGCGGTGCCGTTGACGCTCTCCATCCTGGTGTTCGTGCTCTGCTACTTGATCCTGCCAGACCGGCGCATCGGTTGGCGTCCGGCACTCACCGGTGGCGTGGTCGCGGGGATGCTTTGGGAGCTCGCAAAGCAGGGGTTTGCGTTCTATGTCGCGAACTTTGTTGACTACAACAGTATCTACGGCTCTCTTGGTGGCTTGGTCATCCTTGTGATGTGGGTCTACTTGTCGGCCGTTATGCTCCTTCTTGGAGGAGAGGTCGCCAGCGTCAGCGCCGACTGGTCTGCCAAATCCGCCCGGTCCCTGGGTGCGGAGGAGGGTTAGGTCAACACCCCCCAGGCGAGAGTCCGGGGGCCTATCATCCATTCGCGGCAACGAGTGCCGCGCCAGGATGGTTGACTGCACCCGGCAGGACGAGTGCTGCCGCGAGGTGGCTGTCGGGCGCGTAAGACAGAGCCGCCTATTGCTAAAACCTGATGTTGGAGCGTTCTACCGCGTGGATCTTTCCCCACGCGAACCGGTTACATGCAGCGCTTCAGGGTGCAGGCACCAGGATGCATGGAACCATTTGCTCCGCGATGCGGAGTGCCTTACACGCAACCATGTATGCCGCGGATATCGCGAACGGAGGGGCCATGAAACGCGAGAATATGCAGGGGACTATCCCTCCCCCGCTCCCCCGAGGCTCTATGAAGATGCGCCTCAGAGATCTTTTTGGACAGGCGCGCGTCTTGCCGGCCCTACTCCGGTCAGGAAGCGTGGTCGGATCGCTCGCGCTGGCAGCCCTCCTGTCGTCCCCCTGCGCGGCGGCACGAGAGTATCGCATTAGCGTGGATGGCCAGCCTGTTCGCTTTGATGGGATCGGCCCGGTCCAGGTGTCCGGGCGCGTGCTCGTGCCGTTGCGAGGGGTGCTGGAGCGTATCGGCGCGACGGTGGAGTGGTCGGCGTCCTCAAAGACGGTGGCTGCGCAGCGCGGCCCGGTGCGCCTTGATCTTCCCGTGGGGCAGCGGAGCGCGGTCGTGAACGGCCGTTCGGTGACGCTGGATGTTCCCGCGATGATCATGCGGGGCACCGTCATGGTGCCGCTCCGCTTTGTCTCGGAGGCGCTCGGGGTGAGCGTTCGAGAATCAGGCGGCCAGATTCAGATTTCGACGGGCGCCACGCGCGTTCTCCCATCGCCGCAGAAAACCACGGTGGCGGACCGGCCGCGTGTCAGCCCGCCCGCCGGCGTGACCACCGCGCCGCCGGTTCTGGCGCCCGCTGTGGAGACACGACAGCCTTCTAAGGCGCCGGCGCCACAGCCAACCCCGACGGGCGATGGTGTGGTGAGCAGCCAGACGGTCGCGGGTACTGTGGATGCGGTCAACACCGAGGGTTCTCCCCAAACGATCACGATCCTCAGCGATGACAGGAGTGTCGAGTATGCGCTGGCCGCGGGAGCGGTGGTACTCAGCCGCGCCGGGAATCGGAGCCAGGAGAGCAGCCTCAAGGAGGTCTACCCGGGTGATCGCGTCCTGGGCAAGCGTGACGCGGTGAGTGGCAGGATCACTATCCTGGTGGTGCAGTACGACCAGGTTGAAGGCGATGTGCGCTCCGTCGACACGGACCTCCTCTCGTTGACGGAGGGCGAGCCGGTGATGTTGACCGGGAGCACGCCCGTTGTTCTGCCGGATGGCACGCGGGGCACGAGCGAGGACCTCCGTGCTGGCGACTATGTGCGGGTGCGTATGCGCCCGGATACGCGCATCGCCACGGTGATCACGGTGACCCGAGCCGCCACCCCCGCCGCTGAGGCCCCGCAGCCACAGACGGCGGCGGCGCTCGCGCCCACCACGGAGGAGACCCCGCCGGCCGTGACGGAGGCAGAGGCCCCCACGCGCGTGACCACGCCGGGTGCAACCACGGTTGAGGGCACGACCGCGGCTGAGCCGGCCACCCCGGTCGCCGAGAAGGACGAGTCTCCCACCGTGGAGACACCACCCGCCGCGGAGGCTGCCGCCGTGGAACCGAAGCTGACGGTGACCTCCTTCACCCACGATGCCAGGGCCTCGCTGCGTGCCGGCAGCGTACTCACCGTGACTCTGGAAGGGGATGAGGGCGCGACGGCAACCTTTAGCGTTGGGGACCTCGGCCAGGATCTGGCGATGCAGGAGATGGCCCCCGGCAAGTACGTCGGCACTTTTAGCATCCCTGAAGGCGTGAACAGCCGCTTCTCGGTCTTCGGCAAGCTGACGCGCGAGGGGAAGGAGTCGCCGCTGGTCCAGGCGGGCGTGCCCGTCGTGATCGACTCGGTGCCCCCGGTGGTGAGCGACGTGGAGCCATCGCGCGAAGCCCTGGTGGAAGATCCGCAGCCGATGATCTACGTGGTGTTCGAAGACGCGGAGGGCAGCGGGGTCGTTCCAGAGCAGGTGAAGCTCATCGTGGCGGGCGAGGATGTCACCGCGCAGGCGACGCGCACGCCCCGGTTCATCACCTATCGCCCCATTCTCCCCTTCGCGAACGGTCCGGTGACGGCGCGCGTGCTCCTGTCGGACCGGGCCGGGAACACGGCTGAGACCGAATGGCAGTTCACGATCAACGCTCCCGAGGTTCCCATCACCTCGGTGGCCCATAACGCGACGCGCCCGGTGAGCCTGGGCCAGAGCTTCACCGTCACGATGGCTGGCAAGCCGCGTGGAACCGCCACTTTCAGCATCGGGACGATGAAGGCGGGGATCCCCATGACGGAGACGACGCCGGGCATCTACCAGGGCCGCTACACCGCCGAGAAGGGCGACGTGGCCTTTGCCGCGCGCATCATCGCGCAACTCGTCACGGAGACGGGCGAGCAATTCACGCGAGAGTGCTCGGAGCCGATCACCATCCTGACGGTGGCCCCCCGCGCCCCCTCCATCACCTCTCCCTCGGAAGACGAGGTGGTCGAGGGTCCGGTGACCGTCCATGGGAAGGCCCAACCGGGGGTGACCGTGCGCGTGCAGGTGGTGCGCAAGACGCGCACCCTGGGCCTGTGGAGCGATCGCGACGTGATCGCCGCGCAGGAGGTGAAGGTGGATAGCGACGGCGGCTTCGTCACGGGCAAGCTTCAGGTCCCTCGCCCCCGGCGAGATGGAGAAACGGTGACGATTCAGGCCGTGGCGATTGATCCGGTGGGGCACCGCTCGGAAGTGGCCTCGGTGAAGGTGAAGCTGCAGTAACCGGAGTGCGAACGGATCGGGTGGAGACGTGTCGCTAGAGCATGGGGAGCCTCTCGAAGAGGGCGCCAGACCAGGCGAGTGCCGCGGTTTCTCGCTCCTGCTCATCGTGGTGACCCTCGTGGTCCTGGCTGGCCTGGCCTGGTTCTACGCCTACTCGCCTTCACGCGGAGCCGCTACGGGCGACTTCACGGTGCGGGCGGTGCTTCCCGGTGCGGATGAGCGATAGTGGAGACGCGAATAGGGAGGACCCGTGCGTGTCTCGGGGCGGACTGGCCCGCGCGGGACGTGCGTTGACGGAGGACGAATAGATGATGAAACGCAAGGCTCTCGTGATGACTCTTCTCCTCTCTCTCGCCGGCGCCGGCGGGTGGGCGGACACCTCGATGCTGGGCACGCAGGGCGGGCTGATGCTGCCGCATGCCCAAGTGCTTCCCGAGGGAAGGCTGCAGACAACCGTGAGCGCCGTCTGGATTGATCGCAACGGCGAGACGAAGGACAACGAGTGGTACTCCGTCAACTTCGGGCTCTTCGGCACGGCGGAGGTGGGGCTCTCCCATGTGGCCTACAGCTCGCGAAAGGCGCGCGACATCGTGCTGCATGGCAAGTGGCTGGCGCTTTCCGAAAAGGACCGGCTTCCTGCCGTTGCCATCGGCGTGACCGATATTACCGGCGAGGTGGTGAGTGACCCCTCGGTGTATCTCGTGGCGAGCAAGCTGCTCTGGTCGCCACGTGACCAGTTCACCGGCGAAGCCCGCCACCCGCTCTGGGGCCATCTTGGGATTGGCTCGGGGATCTATGGCGACAGCCCCTTCGCGGGGATCGAGTGGGGCGTGGCCCGCAACACGCGGCTCCTCGTGGAGTGGGGCAAGAACCTCTCTTTCGGGCGGGGCGACTACCTCTTCCATGTGGGCGCCCAGTACCAATGGCGCGACCGCTTCACGCTGAGCGCCGGCGCGATGGATATGCGCTATCCCGCGGTGAGCCTCACCGCTCGCCTCGACGATCTGCTCCTGCAATAGAACCCGGTTCGGGATTGTGGAGGGGTGGAGAACCTCTCTTCCGCCTCTCCACTATTCCGGCACGCTACCCTCCCACCCCCGAAGCAGCTCCTGCAGTACCGGCTCCACCTGCGCCCGAATCTTCCGATTGGCATAGCCAACCCACGCGAGATCGGCCCGGATATCCAGGGGACAGGCGACCCGCGCCCCCCAGGGGTCGGTGAC
>DUUU01000151.1 GCA_012841485.1 Armatimonadota bacterium | reverse complement strand
GAAGGCTTCCCATCGACCACCAGCGAGTTACCCGCGGCGGCGGTGTAAGAGAACCCGGATTGCTTGTAGCCGTAGGCGATACGAAAAACGCGCTCGTTGAGCGGGAAGCCCTTCCAGGTCGCCTTCGGATCGAGCATCACTTTGCCGCCGCGATGCGCGGGGCTGCCCCAGTTCACGCTCACCGTGCGCAACGACGCGTCGTCAGCGCCGGCGCGGAGCACGGTGAGCCCCGATGCGTGTAGGATGGAGTTGGTGAAGCCGCCGGACGGCGGGGACACGGGCTGGCGCCGCGCTACCGCCACCGTGCGCAGGTAGAGCGGGTCACGATACCGCTCGTAGGCGGTGACGTAGCCATCCGTGAACCCGGGCGACTTCAGATCGGGGCTTTGGAGCACAGGAGCGTCGAAGAGGCGCTTGAACTCCTCGTCGAAGACGTGAACGCCCGCGTTCTCGTAGGCCTCCGCCATCTCCACGAACGGCTTCAGCGCCGCGAAATGGTAACTGGTGTCTCGTTCGACGCTCCACCCATCGGCATCAAAGTCGCGCTTCCATTGCGCGCGCAGGCCGTATTCGCCGTGCAGCGCCTCGGCCGCCAGGGGCCAGTGCCCGGCCACGAGTGCCCCAATCCCGACGCCGCTGTTATACTCCGCCTGCTGGTTGGCCACGCTCCGGTGAGTGCGCAGATGGGTCGCCGCGGGCAGAATCACGCCATCCACAATGGTGCGATCCTCCTCGGTGGTGAGAACCCCGGACGCACGCACCAGATCGAGCGCGCGGGGCAGAGGCCGGTACCACCAACTCTCCTGGAGAACGGCCCATCCCACCTTGGAGCGGAAGGCAACGCCAGCGGGCCGCGCGTAGGCATAGCGCGGGTAGTGGCGCGCGTAGGCGAGGAGGATCTCTGCCGCTTTGCGGGAGTAGCGCCGGTCACCCGTCTGCCACCCCACCTCCGCCAGCTTGAGCGCCCCGGAAGAGAGGTAGCAATGGTGCGCGTAGGCGCCCGCGCGCTGCACCTGCTCCGGCAGCGCGGTGAGGTCGATATACTTCTTCTCCTTCTCGGACCAGTGCTTGCCCGGGGCATGGAAGCGCAGTACGGAGTTTGTGCGCGGGTCAAAGTAGTGGTTCGGGTTGCCGTGGAGTGTATCGGGCGGCTCGGGAGAGACCTCCAACAGCTGGTTGGCCTCGGCAAGCCGGCGCGCATCAACCGCCGCGGGCTTTGCCCGGCCCGCCAAACGCTCCCGACCAGCGCGGGCTTCCTCGTCCGGAAGCAAACACGGAGCGGGCCGCTCCGGCGGGGGCACCGCTCCCACCAGGCGATAGAGCAGAAATCCTTCGTACCACGTGGTGATCAGATCGGGATCCTCGTTGACCGTCGCGAAGACGCCGGCCTGCTCACAGGCGAGTGGCGGGAGGGCCTCCGCGCGCTCCACCGGCACGCTGATCTCGGCGGTCACGCGGCGCGTCTCTTTCGGGCGGAGGCGGACGCGCTCTTCGGAAAGCGCCACCGAGAAGTCGCGCAGATCGGCCGGTTCACTCCAGAGAGACACGTTCTGCGGCTTCTCGGTGCGGTTCGTCAGAGTGAGCGGGTAGCGCTGGCCCGCCCGCTCGCCATCGCGAAACGTCGTCACCGCCGCGAGGTCGCCGCTGAGGGTCACGGGATAGCGCACGAAGCGGATATTGGCCACGCGAAAGCGTATCTGAGGGCGCTCGGGAAGCTGCCCCATATCGGAAAGCGCCACCTGGAAGCGGAGCCGGATCTTGCCTGCGGGCACCTGTGCCTTTTCGAGCACCACGCCATCATCGTCCTGGCGCAGATCCAGCCAGACATCTTGCCACTGCCCAGGCGGGTTGGGGCGTTTGAACAGGTAGTAGTTTCGCCGGCCATCGGGCGCGGGATAGCCCTCGATGGAGACGGTCGCCGTGGCGGGATCGCCGGCCATCTTCCATCGGAAGCGCAGAACGTCATACCGGTCGAGATCGACGCGCTCTATCTCGGTCCAGAACTCGCCGGGCCGCTGGGGCGAGCTCTCTGCGTACTCGATGCAGGGGGTTCCCGTCGCCTCGTCCATGACACGGCGCACCGGCACGTGGCCGGACCAGCGCGCGCGGACCTTCGCGGTCTCGACCGGCACCACAGGCCGGGCGCGAGCGGCTTCAACCCTCCCCATGGCCATTCCCAGCGCGCTGCAGGTGATGATGCCGATCAGCACGCGCGTCCAATCGCTCGATATGCCTCGTCTCATCCGCACCCCCCAGAGCCCGCAG
>DUUU01000150.1 GCA_012841485.1 Armatimonadota bacterium | reverse complement strand
TCGTCGCGGTCGTCGTCCCAGCTCCCGCCACGGTACACGCGGGGTGAAGGCGCGTTGGGATCCTCGCGCCCGTCATCCGCGCGGTAGGGGTACTTCTTGTAAACGCTGCTGCACCACTCTGAGACGTTTCCCGCCATGTCCAGGCACCCGTAGGGCGATGCCCCCCGCGGGTAGGAGCCGACGGGCATCGTCCTGCCCGGACCGCCTTCCTCGGTGTTGCACTTCGCGGGATCCCACGTGTTCCCCCAGGGGTAGGTCCTCGCGTCGGTGCCGCGCGCCGCCTTCTCCCATTCCGCCTCTGTCGGCAGCCGGCAGCCTGCCCACCGCGCGTAGGCCACGGCGTCATCCCAGGAGACGTTCACCACCGGGTGGTTATCGGCACCCTGACCGCGTGGCATCGGCCGCCCGATTTCCCGGCAGAACCTGCGGTATTGCGCCACCGTCACCTCGTTCTTGCCGATCCAGTAGCCGCGCAGATTGACCTTGTGCGCCGGCCTTTCGTCGGCGTCGCCGCCATTGCTACCCATGGTGAACCCCCCGGCGGGCACGAAGACGAACGTGCTGCCCTCCTTGGGGTTGGTCCACGTCTGGCCTGCCCGGGTGCCCACCGCAGCGCGGGGAGCGTCGTGCCAGGGGAGCAGAGCAAGCGTAACCAGGCCCAGAAGACACAGCAACCGATGTATCATGGTCGCCCTCCGTGCAAGAAGAGGCCCGCTCGCTGAAGGAGCAGGCGCGGGGTGTCTGCCCATTATAACACTGGTTTACTGCCCGCGCAACAGTTTGCGCGCATCGCACGGCAGGATCCGGCTCCGCCGCGGCGTAATGAGTGCCCGGGGGCGTCGGATAGCCCCGAGAACCACAATTGTTCAATGTAACGAGGAGAGAAGCGCATGCGGCCCATCGCGGCAACTATGGGAGACCCGGCGGGGATCGGTCCGGAGATCGTGCTGAAGGCAGTGCGGAGCCCGGCCGTGCGGGCGCGATGCACCCCGGTGGTGATTGGCCACGCGGGAGTCCTTCGGCGCTGCGCGGACGCGATCGGGCTGGGTGACGCTGACCTTGTCACCGTCGGCCATGCCGGCGAGGCGGCCTCTGTTCAGCCCGGCGCCGTCCCGGTGATCTCGGTGGAGGTGCCGGGGCTGGACGGCATCCAGCCGGGGGTAGTGCAGGCGACCTGCGGGCGCGCCTCGGATGCCTTCGTGCGCAAGGCATGCGAGCTGGGCCTGGCGGGAGAGGTGGAGGCCATCGCTACGGCGCCGATCCAGAAGGAGGCACTGCGCGCGGCGGGCGTGCCGCACATCGGGCACACGGAGATGCTCGCCGACTACCTCCACGCCCCCGAGCCACTCACGCTCTTCCTCACCGGGCGCATGCGCATCTTCTTCCTCTCGCGTCACCTCTCGCTGCGGGCCGCCATCGATTACATCACGCGCGAGCGCGTCCTGGCGATGCTCCGCCAGGTGCATGGGGCGATGACCGATTTCGGCTTCCGCGCGCCGCGCATCGCCGTGGCCGCGCTCAACCCGCATGCCAGTGACGGCGGCCTCTTCGGCACCGAGGAGGCCGAGCACCTCTCGCCCGCCATCGCCGATGCCCGCGCCGAAGGGATCGATGCCATCGGCCCGGTGGGCGCCGACTCTGTCTTCCATCAGGCCCTCGAAGGCCAGTACGACTGCGTCCTCTCCCTCTACCATGATCAGGGCCACATCGCCGCCAAGACCCGCGACTTCTACGGCACGGTCACCGCGACTTTGGGGCTGCCGGTGTTGCGCACCTCGGTGGATCACGGCACGGCGTTCGATATCGCCTGGCAGGGCAAAGCAAGCGCGGTCAGTATGGAGGCCGCCATCCTCGCGGCGGTGGATCTCCTCTCGCAGCGCCTTGGGTCGAAATAGAACGCTCCCCGGTATCCTGAACGCCTCCATGCTTTGCGCACATACTTTCTGATGCGATGCCCCGCGTATCGGCAGGCACTCCCACGGCCCGCGGCGAATAGAGAGTCTGGAGGCGGTGTCACCGCCTCCGGCGGCTCTCCGGCCTGACGGCGGGACATGGCCGCCCCGGGCCCGTGTTGCGCACCGATCCGCGCCCTTTCGCGCCTTTCCGGGTCCCAGGCCGGTTCGGATGGCCGATCCGACCGTTCCGATGGGAGAGAACCGTGAAGCTATGGAAGCAGCCAATCGCCCTCCTCGCGGCCGCGCTGATGCTCGCGTGCCTGACGCCCGGCGCTGCCGCGCCTGAACGGGGAGAGGCGCCTCACCTCGCGCTGACCGGACCGGCGGCGGAGGCCCCCGTGATCGATGGCCGCCTGGATGATGCGTGCTGGCGTCAGGCGGCACAGACGACCGGCTTTGTCCTCAACGACAGTCGAGAAGCGGCCACGGAGCAGACAACCGTTTACGTGACCTACGATTCGTCGCATCTTTACATCGCCTTCGAATGCCTCGAGTCGCAGATGGACGAGGTGCGCGCCACGGTCACAGAGCGTGACGGCCCCATCTTCAAGGATGACGTGGTCGAGCTCTTTCTCGATCCGAACCAGGATCGGTTCACCTACTACCAGTTTGCCGTCAGCGCGCGGGGCACGCGCTTCGATCTGCGAGGTGATGCGGCGGGCACCGCTCCACAGTGGGATGTCCCCTGGAATGCCGCGACCACCCGGGGCAACGACCGCTGGTGGGCCGAGATGGCCATCCCCTTCTCCAGCCTCGAGATCCATGTGGGAAAGACGGGCGATACGTGGGGCATCAACTTCGCGCGCGAGCAAAAACCGAAGGGCGAGCTCAGCGTTTGGTCCTACACCGGCGGCGCGTTCGCGCGCCCCGACCGCTTTGGCCGCCTCTCCGGGCTAGCCGTGGATTTCTCGCGGTATGCCTACACCATCGAGGTGGCCGATAGCGGCGAGCGCCTCATCGGGAACAATGTGCTGAAGGCGCGCGTGAGCAGCCCCTTCGGGGGCAAGGCGCTGGTGGATCTGCTCATCTACTTGCCGGATGGCCGGCCCCAGGTGACGAGCGTTCGCGCCCAGCTGAGCCCGCAGACTCCGACCACGGTCACCCTTCCCTATTCGCTGCCCCGCGAGGGCTTCTACCGGCCCCTCGTGCGCGTGCGCGACCCCAACACCCGGGAGGTGCTGCGCGCCATCGTGGTCCCCCTCTCCGTGCCACCCATTCTAGAGTTGGCGCTTTATCCGAACCACTACCGCCAGGAGGTGATGCTCCGGCCGCGTCTTAACGTCCGGCAGGAGGATCTGAGTGCCTTCCGGCTTACTGCACGCTTGCTCAAGAACGGCACGCTGGTGCCACCCGTGCGCGAGAAGCCGTTTTTCGTCGCGAAAGAGCCGGTCATCCCCTTCGACCTCTCGAAATCCGGTCCGGGCGAGTATGAGATTCACGTCACGCTCACGCCTAAGCGCTCGGGGGGAAGCATCATTCGCGACGTCCTCCGCTTCGAGCACATGCCGCCTTCTAGCAAAAGCGTACCGCCCGTGACCATCGGTGACGACAACACGCTCCTGGTCCAGGGAGAGCGCTTCTTCCCAATCGGCATCTACCGCTACGGCAACTTCACGGAGCGCAGCCTGCGCGAGCTGAGCGAGAGCGGCTTCAACCTGGTGCAGGCCCCGCATGCCGCCCCCCTGGATGAGCTGCGCGAGGTGGTGGACCGGATTCATGCCCACAAGATGATGACGTGGATCCCGTTTGGCCCCGCTATCGAGCTCTCGGAAAAAGATGAGGCGAAGCGGCAAGAACTGGAGACTCTGGTGAAGACCATGGCCGGCCACCCGGCGCTGCTCTGCTGGGAGAGCGTGGATGAGCCCGCCTGGAGCGGGCGCGACGCGACGGATCTCTACCGCGGCTACCGCATGGTTCGGGGTCTGGACCCAGACCACCCCATCTGGATGAACCACGCCCCGCGCAACACGGTGGACGAGCTGGCGCTCTTCAACTACGGCGCGGATATCGCGGGCGCGGATATCTATCCGGTGCCCGAGCCGCAGACGCAGTCGGACCTACCCAACAAGACGATTGCCGTGGTCGGCGACGAAACGAGCAAGAACGTCCTCGCCGTGCTGAACCGCAAGCCGGTCTTCATGGTGCTCCAGGGCTTCGCCTGGGCCGATCTCACCCGCAGACGTGGCGGCACGGAGAGAGCGATCTACCCCACGTTCGCGCAGTCGCGCTTCATGGCCTATCACGCCATCGTCCGTGGCGCCCGCGGCCTGCTTTTCTGGGGCGTGAACTACACCCCGAAACCATCGCCTTTCTGGAACAGCCTCCGGCAGCTCGCCTACGAGTTGTCGCAGATGCACGACGTGCTGGCGGGCCCCGACACGGGAGAAGTGGTGAAGGTCCACGCCGGCGGGAAAGCAATTGAAACGCTCATCCGCCGGCACCGCGAGACCGACCAGCGCTTCATTATCGCGGTGAATGCCTCTCCCGAGCCGGTGGATGCCCGCATCGAGATCCCGCGCGCCATGCCAAAAGTGAGCTGGCGCGTGCTGTTCGAGGACCGGCGGGTCACCGGCAATCCGATTGTGGACCACTTCGAGCCGTGGGGCGTTCACATCTACACCGGATCGCTCCGGTTTCCCCAGGAGAAGCGGCTCGAGCTGCCACCGGTAACGGCGGTGCAGCGCCCGCGCCCCGAGGATCTTCTCCAGCGAGGGAACCTGTTGGTCAATCCCGGCTTTGAGTTCACCGAGGATGGCGAGGAGTCTCCCATCGGCTGGTCGCTGCGCCCTGCCTTCTACGGCGGCGTCTCTCGTGAAGTGAAGCGCAACGGGCGCTACAGCGTCTTCTTGAAAGGGCGCGACGTCACTTCCAAACCCCTCTGGCTCCAGACGGGGATCGCGACCGAGACGGGCCGGCGCTATCGCTTCACGGCCCAGGTAAGGACCGATCCCCCCGGCGCGGATTGCCGGATCTACGCGGAATGGACGGATGCGGAGGGCAAGTACCTGGGCGGGCGCGTGCCCCCGCAATGGAGCGCCGGCACAGCGCGGTGGCAGCCGCTCACCCTCGATTTCATGGTGAACCATCCCGACGCGAAAAAGCTCTACGTCGTCCTGCAAACGCGCGGCCAAGCGCAGGCGTGGTTTGACGACGTGAAGCTGGAAGAGGTGCGCTGAGAAACGCGCGGCTCGGCGGCCACCCGAGCCACTACTCCAGCCCCGCCAGCGCGCGGAACTCCTCTTCGGTCAGCACGGTGATGCCCAGCGCCCGCGCCTTCTCCAGCTTGGAGCCGGCGCCCTCGCCCGCGACGACGTAATCGGTCTTCGCGCTGACGCTCCCCGTGGCGCGTCCGCCCAGCGACTTCACCAGCGCCTCGGCGTCAGGGCGAGTCATCTGGACCAGAGTTCCCGTGAAGACAAACGTCTTTCCGGCGATGGGATTATCGGCAGCTGCCACCAGGGGTGCCTCGGGCGCCTGGGGCTGCACGCCAGCGGCGCGAAGCTTCTCCAGAAGATCGCGAGTCCGGGGGTCTGCGAAGAAGCGGGCAACGCTCGCGGCGATCTCCGGCCCGATGCCAGGCACCTCCCGGATCTCCTCCTCACTCGCAGCCCCCAGCGCATCCAACGTGTGGAAGTGCGTGGCGAGAAGCTCGGCGACGTGCTCGCCCACGTGGCGGATGCCCAGGGCGAAGATCAACCGGGCGAGGGGCACCTGACGCGATGCCTCGATGTTGCGCAGGATCTTTTGAGCCAGCGTCTTCCCCATGCGCTCCAGGGGCAGTAACTGCTCGAGCGTGAGCGCGTAAAGATCGGTCGGGTCCTTTACGAGGCCCCGGTCCACCAGCTGCTCGACCTGCGCCGGGCCGATCCCCTCGACGTTCATCGCGGTCCGCGAGACGAAGTGCTCGATGCGCCGCTTTGCCTGCGCCGGGCAGGCGACGCCCGTGCAGCGCGCGACCGCCTCGCCCTCGGGGCGCTCCACTGGCCCGCCGCAGACCGGGCATTCTCTCGGGAAGACAAACGGCTTTTCGGCGCCAGTTCGCTTGCTCGTCACCACGGAGACCACTTCAGGAATGACATCGCCGGCGCGCTGGATCACCACGGTATCGCCCACGCGCACATCTTTGCGCCGGATCTCATCCTCATTGTGGAGCGTGGCCCGCGAAACGGTGACGCCGCCCACCTCCACCGGCTCCATGATCGCCACCGGCGTGAGCGCGCCGGTCCGGCCCACCTGCACCTGAATATCGCGTACGACCGTCGTCGCCTGCGTCGGCTGAAACTTGAAGGCAATCGCCCAGCGCGGGCTGCGCGAGACCTGTCCTAGCGCGTCCTGCAGCTCCAGGGAGTTCACCTTCACCACGATGCCGTCGATATCGAAGGGCACCCCCGGGCGGCGCTGCTCCCACTCCTCGCAGTAGCGGATCACGGCCTCTATCCCCTCGCAAAGCCGCATATCGCCGCTGGCGGGGAAGCCCCATTCGCGGAGCCTCTCCATCATCCCGAGGTGCGTCTCGAACTCGATGCCCGCGCGGTAGCCCATGCCGTAGGTGAGAAACTGAAGCCGCCGGCCGGCGGTGACGGAAGAGTCGAGCTGGCGCAGAGAGCCCGCGGCGGCGTTGCGTGGGTTAGCAAAGGCCGGCTCGCCGCGGGCTTCGCGATCCGCGTTGATGCGTCGGAACTCCTCATGCGAGATGAAGACCTCGCCGCGCACTTCGACGGGCGAGGGCCAGCCGCTTCCCTGCAAGCGGAGCGGGATGGAGCGCACCGTCCTCAGGTTCTGCGTCACCAGCTCACCCTCGGTGCCGTCGCCGCGCGTCGCCCCGGCCACCAGGCGGCCCTCCTCGTAGGTGAGCGAGACGCCCAGACCATCGATCTTCAGCTCGGCCACATAGGAGATCGCCTCATCGGGAGGACGGTTGAGCATCCGCTTCACGCGGGCATCGAAGGCGCGTAGCTCCTCAATAGAGAAGCAGTTGCTGAGGCTGAGCATCGGCACGCGATGGCGGAAACTCTCGAATGCCTCGGCCGGTGGCGCGCCCACCCGCTGCGTGGGGCTGTCCGGCGTCACCAATTCCGGGTGCTCCGCCTCCAGATCGGCCAGCTCGCGCAGCAACCGGTCATACTCGGAATCGGAGACCTCCGGGCTGTCGAGCACATAGTAACGGTAGTTGTGGTGGTGGATCTGCTCGCGCAGCGCGGCAATCCGCTCTTCCGGCGTATCGAACAGGCTTGAAATCGTCACGGGACAGCAACCTCACGCGTAATCTGGGGCCGGCACCCCTCCTTTGATTATACCATATTCGCGGCAGTTGAGTTTGTCCTGTCAAGTGCGGTATAATCAAGCCTGGAGATAGCACAATCCCATGTTCGTCCATGAGAGCGACCCAACAACCCTTGACTGCACCCGGCACAGCTATCGGATCCCAAACGGGGCTTCACCTACCCGGGAATACTCAGGAGTAGCGTAGTGAACGCTGATCCGGAACAGGATCGACCGACGGGTGCAGAGAGCACTCCCAGAGAGCGCGGCGCCACCGGAGGTGGAAACTCCTCCGGCAGGGGGCGCTCGCGCCTCCTGCTGCTCGCGGCCGCCGCGATCATCCTGGCCGTCGCCCTCTATAACGCCCTCTTGGGACGCTCTCTCGGCACTCAGGAGGTGCATCTCTTCGGGCAAGATCGCTGGACCCCAGGCTTGCCCGCCTCGATCCGCGTCGTGCTCCTCCGACACACCGACCAGCGCCCCATCGCGGATGCCTCGGTCCGCGTGCTTCTCTCGCGCCCGAGGGCCGAGATCGTCGAGCTGGCGACAGGCCGCACCGATGCCGCCGGCACGATTGAGCCGGTCTTCACGGTGCCGGAGGGCGAAGGCCCGGCTCGTTTGCTGGTCATCGCCGAGTCGCCCTGGGGCCGCGATTTCGTAGACCGGCCCATCCGCCTGACACCGGCCTACCGCATCCTGCTGCGCAGTGATCGCCCTGCCTATCGCACCGGTCAGCGCGTCCGCCTCCATGTGGGCGTTTCGCACGCGGGCACTGGCGATCCCGCCAGCGATTGCACCGTATCGCTGCGCGCTTTCGCGCCCGGTGGCATTCCGTTCGCGACGCGCTCCGCGCGCGCCAACGAGCGCGGAGGCGCCGAAGCCGAGTTTGAGATCGCGCCCGGCGCTCCCGCGGGCACCTATCGCTTCAAAGCAGCCGCCGGCGCCTCCGCCGTCGAACTCGCCGTGCCGGTGCTGGCCGGACCGCAGCCCGCCTTTCCGGTGTGGCTGGGCGAGCTCTCCCGCTATGCGATGCCCGGGGGCCTGATCCGCGGCTATGTGGCCGCTGAAGACGGCCTCGGTGGCTACCTGCGCGGCGCCAGCGCGCGCGTCTGGCTGGAGAACGCCGGCGGGCGCACCGTCTCGTGGACTTCCGGTCACCTGGACCTACAGGGCCGGCTCACTTTCGGGCTCCCTGCGCCTCCGGCTGACGAACTGACGGTCTTGCGCCTCTACGCCGAGGTAACCGATTCGCGGCTTCGCACGGCCCGGGCGATGGATGCCGTGGCGATCACCCC
>DUUU01000149.1 GCA_012841485.1 Armatimonadota bacterium | reverse complement strand
CCCATAGGCGCGGGTGCTTGCGCCCGCGCGATGCAAGCAGGGCTTGTTTGGCCGGCCGGCGAAGCTACACTCCGGGCATAGCCCACACGCGCGAAACGGAGGTCGCGGAATGTCTGGGGGAGAAGCCATCACGTCTCTGAGTTTCAAGCCGGACTTCGAGGAGGCCAAGCAGCGCTGGCTCGCCTTCTGGGAGGGCGAGATGCTGGACCGGCCCGTCTGCAACATGCTGGCGCCCAAAGACGGCCACCACTACGTGCCCACGCCGAAATACATGGCCGGCGCGCGCGAGGCGTTTGACACCGTCATCCCGCAGGTATTGGCGCACGCCGAATCGATCTATTGGGGTGGCGACGCCATCCCCTGCTACACCCCCAGCTTCGGCCCCGACCAGATGGCTGCGTTTCTGGGGGGCGAGATCCTCTTCCCGGAGGAGGAGACGCGCACCAACTGGGTGAAGCCGTGCATCGATGACTGGGAGAAGGCACTCCCGCTCCGCCTGGACCCCGAGAATCCATGGTGGACGCGCATGCTCGCCTTCATGGACGCGCTTGCCGAGGCCCTCCAGGGAAAGATGCTCGTCACGCATCTCGACCTCCACAGCAATGCCGATGCCCTGCTTGCCTTGCGCGGGGGCGAGCGCCTCTGCCTCGACATGATCGACATTCCTGAGACGATCGACCGGGCGATGGCCAGCGTGCGCCGCCTCTATGTCCCCATCTATGAGCAGCTCTACCGCGCGGGCCGCATGGATACCGTCGGCACGCTCGGATGGGTGCGTGCCTATCACCCGGTGCGGACCAACACCATTCAATGCGATTTTGCCGCCCTGATCGGCCCCAAGCAGTTCCGCCGCTTTGTTCTGCCCGCGTTGGAAGAGGAGGCGGCCTACCTCGGTCACTGCGTCTATCACCTCGATGGTCCCGAGTGCCTGGTCCACCTCGATGACCTGTGCGCCATTCCAGGCTTGGATTGCATCCAGTGGACCACCGGTGCCCGCAACAAGCCGTTCATTGAGTGGATGGACCTGCTGAAGGAGATCCAGGCGAAGGGCGTTGCCGTCTGGGTCCCCTGCAACACCGAGGAGATCAAGATCTACCATCGCGAGCTGCGGCCCGACCGGGTCTTCTATGACTGCTCGGCGCCCAACCCGCAAGAGGCAGAGGCGACGCTAGAGTGGCTGAAGAAGAACTCCTAGGCCGCTTGCTCACCGCGCCCGCTCGAAGGCGCCAGGTGTTGCCGCCCCGCTTGCCATCTGAAGCCTGGCAGGAGAGGCCCTCGCCACGAAGAACTCCCTCCCAGAGCGCTAACTCTCGCATCCCGCCGTCTCGCCCCGCGGACGCCGGCGGGTGCGGATGTGCCGGCCGGTCGCATCACTCGCACTGCCCGTATGCCAGGCAAGCGCCGTAGATGAGCGGCACGCGGGGGTAACACCCCGCGCAGATCGAGTGATCCGGCTCGGCCAGATGGGTTGATTGAGCAGGCGGCTTGCCGCCCGAAAGAGATTTCCTACCAGAGAATAGTTTCTCGAGGATTTACCCAGGGGGGAGGGGCGTCATGAAGATCAAGTATCTCGCGCACAGCAGCTTTTTGGTCACCACCGAGAGCGGCACCCGGATCCTCTTTGATCCCTACTCGCCAGGCGCCTACACCGGCTCGATGCGCTACGGCGCGATCCGGGACGCGGCGGATATCGTGGTGGCTTCGCATGAGCACCCGGACCATGGCGGGACGGATAGCATCGCGGGGAACCCGGTGGTCATCCACGGCCTGCAGCTGATGAAGAGCGCGCCGCGCGCGATCAAGGACATCACGCTGCGCGCCGTGCCCACCCTCCACGACCAGAGCGGTGGCAAGGAGCGGGGCGAGAACGCGCTGTTGATCCTCGAAGCAGACGGAATGCGCCTCTGCCACGCCGGCGACCTGGGCCACGTGCTCTCCGACGAGCAAGTGCGCCAGGCCGGCAACATCCAGATCCTGCTCTTGCCCGTAGGCGGGCACTTCACCATCGATGCCACGGAGGCCACCCGGGTGATGGAGCAGCTCTCGCCCCAGATCACCATTCCGATGCACTATAGGACGCCGGCTATCGACTTCCCAATCGGCCCGGTGGAGGATTTCCTGGCGGGCAAGACCAATGTCCGCCGTTCCGACAGCAGCGAGCTGAACCTGCCCGGTCCGAGCGCGCTTCCGGCCGCGCCCGAGGTGGTCGTGTTGAAGCCCTCGCTCTGACCCGGTATCTCTCGGCGAGAGATGCATGCGGATATGGGGCGCGGCACCTCCGCGCTGCTTGCGAGCGAAGCCCTGCCGGGCTACTGATGCCCGTGTTCCCAGTCAACCAGAACGGCGAGGGCTGGGAGGGGGAGCCCGAAGGGCTTTGCCAAGAAGCAGCGCGGAGCTGAAGCTCCGCGCCCGGGTGCGTACCGGCCCCCGCCCCATGGTTTGCCTACCCGAAGAGACCCTCGTCGCGCATGGCGAGGAGAGCCTCGCGCATCTTCCCAAGCGCCTCGTCGATGTCGGCCTCGGTGTGCGAGTAGTTGGGGTACATCACTGCGTAGATCATCACCCCGCGCTTCAGGATCTCGCCTTCGAAACGAAGCATCAGCTCGGCGTTGCGCGCCGGATCGCCCGTGGTAAAGACCAGCTGGCCGCATGGCGGGAGGCCGCGCACGGTGGCGGGCACGCCGCACTCGTTGAAGAGCGAGCGCATCCCCTCGTGAAGCTGCTTTCCCCGCGCCCAGAGGTGGCCGATCACATCCTCGCTCCGGTAGACCTCAATCGCCGCCCTCGCCGCGGCCAGGGAGAGCGTATCGCCGCCGAAGGTAGAGGAGACCACCGCCTCGCGCACCGTCTCCATCACGTCCCGCCGGCCGAGGTAGCAAGAGAGCGGCATGCCATTGGAGATCCCCTTGGCAAAGACGGCCAGGTCCGGGGTGACGCCGAAGTAGCCCTGCGCGCCGGCCACCGAGAGCCGGAAGCCCATGACAATCTCATCGAAGATGAGCAGCGCGCCATGCTTCTCGGTCAGCTCGCGCAGCGCCGGGTAGAAGGCATGGCCCTGCTCGATATCCGCGTAAGCGCATGCGACCGTGACGGCGGCGATGCGATCGCCCTCGCGCGCGAACGCCTCCTCGTAAGGCCGGATATCGCCCCAGGGAAGATCCCGATAGGAGGAGGAGACCCCCTCGGGCATT
>DUUU01000148.1 GCA_012841485.1 Armatimonadota bacterium | reverse complement strand
TCGGTCGCCGTGCCCGCGTTGAAGCCGCCCGCGCCGATTCGCTATGAGGCGCCGGCAGATCAGCTCGCGGCGCAAACCGAGGCGCTGCGCGAGAAGGCACGCGAGCTGCTGGCATCCGGCCGGGTGGAAGTGGTCATCGGCTACGGCGAGGGCACGCTGCCCGGCAGCGTCCGGCCCGTCTTCATTACGCGCCCGGAGGACGTGGACCGCCTGGTCTGGAACGAGCGCTGCCACCACAACCTGGGCGCCTATGCCGCCCGCGAGATCACCGCGCACCCAGGCAAAGTCGCAATGGTGGTCAAGGGATGCGACGAGCGCAGCCTGATCGGCCTAATCCAGGAGAACAGCTTCGCTGCCGATGACCTGGTCCTGATCGGGATGGCCTGCCACGGCATGGCCGACGCATACGGCGCGGTGCAGGGCAAATGCGCCGCGTGTACCGCGCGCACGCCATCCCTCGCCAGCGAGGTGATCGGCGAGGCGACCCCGGCACCGGCGGAGACCACCCCCGCGACGGATCTGGTGGCCCAGCTTGACGCGCTCACGCCTGCCGAGCGCTGGAACTTCTGGCAGGCACAGTTCCAGCACTGCCTGAAATGCTATGCCTGCCGGGCCGCCTGCCCGCTCTGCTCGTGCGACCGGTGCATCGTGGAGAAGACGCAGCCCCGCTGGATTCCACCGCAGGCGGATGGGCCCGGTAACCTGTCGTGGAACGCTGTGCGCGCCTGGCACCTCGCTGGCCGCTGTGTTGGCTGCGGCGCCTGCGCGCAGGCCTGTCCTGCCGGCATTCCGCTCCACCTCCTCAACCTGAAGATGGCACAGGTGGTCAAGGAAGCCTTCGATTACGAGCCCGGGCGCGATCCGGAGGCGACGCCGCCGCTCACCGCCTATCGCGAGGACGACAAACAGGAGTTCATCCGTTGAGCCGAAAAGCACTCAAGGCACAATCATTGCGGCCCTTGCTCGAGGCCGTCCAAAGCGACGCCGCTCGCGTGGTGGCGCCGGTTGAGGAGGCCGGGAAGCGCCTCTTCCGTCCAGTCGAGACGGTCGAGGCGATCACCTTCGAGGAGGGAAACACCGCCTGGTCCTTCAAGGAGTTCCTCTTCCCGCGGACAGAGACGCTCTTCCACTATCGTCTGAAGAGCGCGGGCGTTGAGCTGGCCGAGCCGGCGCTGTCCGAGGGAGAGACGGTCATCTTCGGGGCGCGCCCGTGCGACGCGGCCAGCGTAGCGCTGCTCGACGCCGTCTTTGCCCCTGGCGGGCGCAGGATGCCCGACGGCCGGGAAGAGCCCGATGACCCCTTCTACCCGGAGCGGCGCGCGCGGACGACGATCATCGGCGTCTCTTGCGCCGAACCGGGTCCGGCGTGTTTCTGCACTGCGGTCGGCCTCTCCCCCACCGGCACCCTAGGAAGCGACGTGCTCCTCACACGCGTGGGCGAGGAGTACCTGGTGGAAGCACCCACGGAGAAGGGCGAGCGCTTCCTGGAGCAGTACGCCCGGTTCCTGACGGAGACCGAGGCGACGAAGTCGGAGGCGACGGCGGCCGCCGAGGCGAAGATCCGGCGCACCGCACCCGTTCGCATCGATCTGGAGACGCCGCTGCCGGAGCTCTTTAAGAGCGCCCGTCTGGAGGAGATGGCGCGCGCCTGCCTGGGTTGTGGGGCGTGTGCTTTCATCTGCCCCACGTGCCACTGCTTCGACATCGTCGATGAGGGCGATGCGCTGAGCGGCAGCCGATGCAAGTTCTGGGAATCCTGCGGGCTGGCGTGCTTCACCGTGCATACCTCCGGGCACAATCCGCGCCCGAATCAGCCGGCGCGCTACCGCAATCGCCTGCTCCACAAGCTGCGCTACATCCCAGAGCGTTTCCGCGTGCATGGGTGCGTTGGCTGCGGTCGTTGCGCCCTCACCTGCCCGGTGAACATGGATCTCTACGAAGTGGCAAGGGCTGTTGAGGACGAGCACGAAACGCGTCTGTGAGCAATCATGGCAAACACCTATCTACCCTATTTGATGACTATCGCCGAGGTCCGCGATGAGACCCCGGATGTGAAGAGCTTCCGCCTGGAGTTTCAGGATGAGGCAGTGCGCGAGTCGTTCCGCTTCAAGGCGGGGCAGTTCGCGCTCTACTCCGTCTTTGGACAGGGCGAGTGCGTCTTCTGCATTGCCAGTCCGGATACGCGGCCCGGCTATGTGGAGTGCAGTTTCAGCTACCGGTGGGGCGGCAAGGTGACCACGGCGCTGGGCAAGCTGGGCGAGGGCGATACGGTTGGCTTTCGCGGCCCCTACGGCAACTGGTTCCCCATCGACCGGATGAAGGGGAAGAACCTCGTCTTCATCGGTGGTGGCATCGGCATGGCGCCCATTCGCTCCATTTTCGAGACGTGCCTCGACCAGCGCGCCGAGTTCGGCGACATCCTGCTCCTCAACGGCGCGCGCAGCGTGGCCGATATGGTCTACAAGCCGCAGATGGAGGAGTGGATCGCCCGCCCGGATATCACCTGCATCAAGACGGTGGATCCGGGGGGCGAGACGCCAGAATGGGACGGCAAGGTCGGGCTCATCCCCAAGGTCCTTGAGGAAGTGGCCCCCTCCAGCAAAGAAGCCCTCGCCCTCGTCTGCGGGCCGCCAATCCTGATCAAGTTCGCCCTGCAATCCCTGGAGAAGCTCGGCTTCGCCAAGGAGCAGGTCTACACCACCCTCGAGAACCGGATGAAGTGCGGGATTGGCCAGTGCGGCCGCTGCAACGTCGGCGGGTGCTACGTCTGCAAGGACGGTCCTGTCTTCAGCGCCGCCGAACTAGACAAGCTCCCGCCTGAGTTCTAGGCTTTACGGAGAAGGAGCGAGGACCGGTTCTGGGAGGCAGCGCCCGCCGGCGGCGATGCACGAGGGGCTCCCCCTCCCAGGTTGGCCTCGAGTGCAGGCCAGCCCAGCCCGGCAGGGCTTCGCTCGCAAACAGCGCGGGGAGTGATCCCCGCGCGATGGCTCTCCCTTTACCGTAGGGCATGGCAGGGCGTGGGCGGGAGAACGTGGGCAGCCGTCCGGAGCTTGCTTATTAGGGAATCCCAAGAGCGATGCTTCGCACGGCGAGATGCACTTTATTCTTCAACTCCCATCGCCTCCGCGCGCCCGCGTTGATGCTTTGGAATCCCTGGTTGGGAAGGGGCGAGGGGCGCTCGGAACGGGCCCTCGCCCCTTCGCTTTATTCCAGCCAGACCGCGGCGCTCTCGCCCGGGCCCAGGCGCACCGTGAAGGAAACGCCCTCGCCAGCGGGCTTCAAGGGAATGGGATAGCCGCCATCGGCGGTCAGATCCACGGCGCGGTTTGCCGCCCGGGCGACGCGGACCTGCTCCTCAACCGGGGCATCGAGGTCCGGATTGAGCAGGAAGAGCGTCCGCCCGCCGTCTTCCGTCACACGGGGCACCACGATCAGCCGGCCGGCCACCGGCCACGCCTCGCGCTTCGTCCGGCGGGTGATCCGCTCCAGGAGCGCCTTCCCACCGTTCTCCACGGCGACGCCCGCCATCGACGCGCAGGCCACCCACTCACCCTGGCCGCAGCGGGCGATGGCCATCGGTGTTTCCGGAGCCGCGGGGCCGGCAGCCTGCCAGGCCGCTTCCACTTTCGCCCAATCGGCCTGCTGAGATGCCTCGCGCACGGCACGGACGAGGGTGCCCGAGGGCCGGGCCAGTTCATCGTGAGTGCCCGGCTCGCCACAGGCGATGAGGAGGCCACCATCCCGGACGTATTTCGCCAGGGCCTGCTGGAGGTCGGCGGCGAGATAGCGCGCTTTCGGGAGAATCACCACGTCGAACTCCGCCAGGCGCGCCCGGCCATTCAGGAAGTACTCCTCCGGAAGCAGCTCGTAGAGGATTCCGTTCCCGTAGAGGAGGCGGTGGATACCTAGAATCTCGGCGAAGACGCCCTGCTCCGGGCGCTCGTTGCGCATGCTGGCCGAAGGCTGGAGCACCAGGACGCGCTGCGGGGGAATCTCGCTGTGCGTGAGCGCCCAGTCGAGCTTCTCCATCTTCTGCTTGGCCACGGCGAGCGCTGGCGCGCAGTAGCGCATCGTGGTCACGTCGTAGCGCGGGTTCATCCAGTTGCCGTTGTAGGTGAAGATATAGGCGCCCGTAGTGTAGGAGTACCACTTCATCTGGAGAGAGCGCCCCCAGATGCACTCCTCGGCGATGTGCCGCTCCAGGCTGCGGCGCTGGACCACCTCGTCATCGGCGCGCGGGTCCTGCAGCCCCCAGAAGTCCTCCATGTAGCCCAGCCCGCGCCGGTGATACCGGTTGAGCGAATTGAGGTAGAGGTTCATCAGCTGCATCTGGGGCGCGCCGCGATGGTACGAAAGGACGTCGCACGTCTCGAAGATCCGCGCCCCGTTGATCGCGCTGAGCAGCCCGCTATGCCGGGCCACCACCGGCTTGTTGGGATCGCCCGCCTTGAGCGAGTCGTAGATCAGCTTCAGGTAGTCGATGTAGGCGTCGTCGCGGAACGCCTCGAACTCAGCCACCAGGGGCGTAGCCTCCCGCCCGCGCTGCGCGTAGGCATCGGGCGGCGGCTCGATGGAGTCGAACCCGGCGTACTTTGTCCCCCACGCCCGGTTGAGTGCCTCGATGCTCGGATAGCGCGCTTTCAGATAGGCGCGGAACGCCTGCACCGCGTGGGGGCCATAGCCGGTTTCGCGCCGGCCCTTGCTGGTGGTGAAGTCGGGATAGGCCTCCTGCGCCACCTCATGGAAGAGGATGCGCGGCTCGTTCTTGCAGAAGGTGGCATACCGCGTCAGGTAGTCGCGGATATACTCGCGGACCGCCGGGTGGAACCAGTTGAGCGAGTGCTCGTTGCCCCGGCTGCCACCCTTGAGACCATCCCACGAGACCTTGAAGAAGTCCGGCTCGTCGCGATACTTCTCCACCAGCCACTTCGGGGCGTAGAGGTACTCGTGGATGCCGAACATCAGATAGCTGAAGGTGCTGGGATAGCCCTGTGCCTCGAGCGAATCGCACGCGGCGGTGATGTTGCTAAAGTCGATCTCCGTCTCGGTGTGCACCTTGGGCGCGCCCGGGGCGCTGGAGTGAAACTCCAGGTCGAACGGGCGCTCGTACTCCGCGAACGCGGTGGGGCTCCAAACGCCGAAGAGGAGGCGGTTCATCCGCCCATCCGGGCGAATTGGGGCGATGTCGCGCGATTGTCGACCCAGCCATTTCGGCAGCGCGGGCGGCTTCGCCGGGCGAACCTCGGCCTTCTCGCGCGCGACGCCGGCTTCCAGGTCAGCCAGCGCCTTCTCCAGGGCGGCAGCGCTCTTCTCGAAAGCCGCCCACTCCCCTTCCTTGCCAGAGCGGAACGCCGTTCCATACGCCAGGAATGCCTCGTTCAGGCGCGCCTCAGTCGCCTCGAATAGACGGCGCGCCCGCGCCGGGCCCGGCTTCCCCGCGTAGTGGAGGCAGCGCTCCAGCTCGCGCAGCTCCGCCTCGGCAAACGCCGACCGGAGGAGGAGATCGTTGTACCGCTTTGACATGCGGTAGATGGTGTTGTTCTCCTCTTTATGCTTCGTGAAGCGCTGGAGCGGCCCGGAGCCGATCTCCACGCCCACCGTCAGGTTGGTCCAGACGTCCGGGTTCAGCTCGCTCGCCGGGCCCAGGCGTTCGATGCGAATGTCATCGAACCACACGCGGCCCACGGCGTACTCCACCCCGAGGAGGAACTGCCACTCGCGGACCCCCTTGGGCGTCATGAAGAGGCCCGACCAGCGGACCCACTCCCCCTCGGGCACGCGCCGGAGCTGCGTTGGCCGGGCGCGCTGCAGGATGGCGTTGTTGTCTCCACCCCGGTAGTTGATCGCGTAGCTGATGGCAGAGTCGGGCACGCTGGCGTCCTTGCGAATCGCCACCGAGATCCGATAGACGACCTCGTGTTCAAAGTTGGGGGTGGCGATGACGGCGAAGGCGCGGTCGCTACTGCGCACGGCGGTCACGCGAAGCGACTGCCGGCCGTTGCGCACCACTTCCCGGTCGATCTCCAGGCGCGATTGGGACTCGGTGGGCCAGAGGCTCCAACCGAGCTGGGCATCCTCAAAGTCCTGATTGGGCAACAGGGTGAGCGGCGCGCTTCTGGCGGCACCGCCGATCATCAACAAGCCGATGAGGAGGAAGTATCTCATAGTCAGGCTCTCCTCGCAAGAGGGCCTCTGTCCCGATGCCAGAGGCCCTCTTGCCACCGTTCTGTCGTTTAGCGCACGCTCATCGCGAGGGCGACTGTCCGGCGGCAAGACCGGCAGAAGGCTCATCCTCCGCGGCCAGGGCGGTCATGCCCGCCAGGCCGAGGATCCCCTCGGAGCACGTCGCGCGCAGCTCCACCGCCTCCAGGAGGCGCGTGGGATCGCTCTCGATTGCAAGCACGTCGGCGTGGGCGCGCGTCCTCTCCGGATAGAGGGGCGTCCAGCCAGCCGGCTCTGCTCCCAGATACCCGAAGGGCACAGGCATCCCATCCAGGCTGAAGTGCTGGAAATAGCAGTCCAGGTTGTAGGGCGGCACGAGCGAGAGGATCTTCCGCGTACCATCCGCGTAGCGGAGGACCACCTCGCCGTTCGGCACGTAGTTCTTCGTCGGGTGAACGTAGCTCTGCAGCAGCAGCCAGAGACGCTCGCACCGGCGCATCACCTGAATCGTGGCCCCAGCTGGCAGCGGGTAGGGCGCCCAGCTGGAGAGCGCCAGGAGGTTCTTCGGCGTGTAGCCCAGCGAGCGCGGGATTCGGCCCCCGGTCAGGAAACGCACGCCGTTGCTCACCTCCAGGACGCGCGGCGACGGGCGCATCGCGAGCGGTGGGTTTCCCCAGCCGCTGGAGAGGGATGCGAGCCCCTCGCCGCCCTCAAACTGGAAGCGCATTGCGGTCATCTCTTCGAGGGTGACGTTGGCGGCGCCGGAGAGATCAAACAGGATCTGGCGCGCGCGCTCGGCTTCGGTCAGCGGCACCTGCGAGGGGGCCAGCGCGGCGGCCACCTTCGGTCCGGCAGCGGGCTCCTCTCCGTCTAGCGCACCCGGGTGCTCCACCAGAAGCTGCGGGCGCGGTCCCGCAGCCGGCAAGGGGGGCACCGCCGCCAGGGGCACCGTGACCACCGATTCCGTCTCCGCCGGGGTGACCACCTCGCGCCCGCCCGGATAGGCGCGCACGCGCTTCACCAGCGGCTTCGGCGACCGGATATGGAAGACGGCCTGGCTCCCTTCACGCCGGTATTCATAGCTCACGACCGGCGTGCGGATGCTGGCTTCGGTCCAGTCGCTTGGGAAAGCCGGGCAGATCGCCACCCAACCCTCGTGCACCGCGGGCTCGATCCCGAAGAAGCCGCGAGCGGCCATATGCACGAGCGGGTCAATGTCACTCGCGCGCTCTCGGTCTCCACTCCCGGCGCCCGCGTCGGTGATCCCGGAGTGGATGCCGGGGAACTCGCTCCTGAGGGAGGAGAGGACGGCGGTTTTCACGTAGGGCCACCAGAGATCGGCGTCGCCACACCGCAGGCCGGCCAGGGCGGCCAGGCACGTCTCGCCGTTGGGCACCCACTGCGCAACCCAGCGCAGCGGCCACCAGTCACTCGTAGCGAGGAGGCGCACCCCGGACACCGGCTCGAAGCCGTAGTGCGCCTCCAGCCAGCGCATCGCGCGCCGGCCCTGCGCCACGTCCAGGAGACCCAGGTTGACTGCCAGGAACTCGTCCCGGGTTTGAGGGTGGCCGTGCCATAAGCCATCGGCGCCGAGCGCGCCCAGCCGGCCGGCGTCCT